>SLPW01000444.1 GCA_007131755.1 Myxococcales bacterium
ATACCTGAGTCAATCCAGCGCGACGAGGTCAAGGAGAAGGCTCGCAGGCAGTTCACACTTCCAAGAGTCTTCGACGCCGAGATCGTCGCGCTGGTTGACTCAGGTGCCTACGGATTTCCGGGGGCCAGCACTAGCTTACTCTCCCTTCGTCCCCGTCACCAGACCTGCGACGACCTGAGTGTTCAGAGTACGATCACTAAAATAAGTATCGATGGCGTTTGAAATATAGCCAAGGACCTCCTCTCGTTCCGAGGCCCGAATTGCGCCAACCCAGTGTGGAAAGAAGGTCTCCTGAATCAACGGTGAGTACAGATATTCTCGCCCACTTCCGAAGGCCACTTCCCAGGTCAATTCGTCGAACTTCACCCCGTCTAACTCCAGCTCATCGGCCAATTCCACCAGACGCGAGGCAGATGACAACTCGTCGTGCATCTCATCAATTCGGGGCAGGACGTCGATGAGTCCCGAAGCTCGCAGTGCTTCGTCGAGAAGATCGTAGAACTCCCGAAAACTGGCGCGAAGGGGCACACAGATCACCACCTTTGCCCCCGGCGATACCACCCGGGTCAATTCTGTCAATCCCTCGCGCACCTGGCGAGTCGACACCAGCCCGTGAAAGCAGCAGGCGCCGTCGAAGACGTCGTCGGCATAGGACAGCGAGCTGACTCGCTGTTCGACGAAGAAGATTCGCTGCTGCTCTATCTCACTGATCCGCGACCGCGCTTCATCAAGCATCGCTCCCGACGACTCCAGCGCCATCACACGGGTGTCTTGCGACAGGCCTTCGACCCATCGCTCGACGACGGCTCCACATCTCGACTCTGCCGCCAGCACCGTCGATCCCTCCGGCGTGGGGAGTTCGTCGATACACAGATCGAGCACCGGCTTCGTCCAAAGCCTCTCGACGACGTCGCGGTGGGCCCGCACGATCGGGTTTTCCGATACCTCACTCATGTGGCCTCGAAATGTCGAAAGGACGTGATCTCTCTTTTTATCGGCTCTCCGTCCAACCCCATCACCTGCAAGCCCTCCTCCGGGGAGCGGATCTCGCCGATATCGGAGACCTTCCAATCGTATTGGCGCGCCATATCCCACAATTTGGGCATCCGCGCCGGTGGTACGGTCAGGACCAGACAGAAATCCTCTCCTCCCCCCAGAAGCCATTGCTCTACCTGCCCCGCGCCCGCCTCCTCCAGGGCCGCAAGCTCCGGGGCGATGGGCAACTGAAACGCCTCGATCTGTGCCCCGACTTGACTCGATGAGAGCAAATGTCCCAGATCTTGAATCAGTCCGTCGCTGGTGTCGATCATCGCCGACGGAATCCCATACAGCCCCAGCAGGCCTCCCTCCCTTACATGGGGGCGCGGTCTTCGATAGGCCGCGACCAATTCTTTGAACTGATCCTCGTCGAGCTGATCAGACTCCAATACTACCAGCCCGCCTGCTGCGAGTCCGGGGTCACCGAGGACGACGATTCGATCGCCGGGCACGGCGTTCTTCCTTAGCACCGGTCCCGCCGGAGAGGCTTCCCCCATCAAACTCAAGGTGATCACCATCGGGCCCGTGGTCCGAGATAGATCCCCACCGCCGGCAGAGACGTCGAAGCTCTCCGGCACCAACTCCTGGGCAGCCTGTCTCATCCCTCGCCAAAATCCTTCCAACCACTCCAGATCCGGCGGGTCCGGAAGTGCCAGCGATAGAAAGAATGCTCCCGGCCCTCCGCCCATGGCAGCGATATCGCTGAGGTTAGCGGCCAGACTCTTCCAACCCACGTCTTCGGCCGTCGAAAGATCGCTTCGAAAGTGCACCCCCTCCACCAGAGTATCCATGGTCACCAGGTCGAAGCGCCCCGGATCGAGCACCGCTGCGTCGTCTCCAATCCCCTCCCATACCCCCTCGGGACGGGGAAATACGGCGGCGATTCTCTCAATCAGTTCAAATTCAATGGGCATCGACTCGTCCGCATTCAAGACGGAATAGTTGCTGCGTAACCGTCAGAACACACCGGATTTACAGCGCCCGCAGGCTAGCAGGCTACTAGACGTTAACCCAAGAACACCCACGAGAACAAAAGAAAAATCGCAATCCAGAAAATAAGGGCCACCACCATCACCGCAGAGCGAAATCGCTTTACTCCATCCTGGAACTCCTCAGCTCTGGACTCTGCACGGCTACGAGCGACCTCCACGGCCATCTCCATGGCCTTGGCCAATCGTGCCAGACCGTCGATGGCAACCGGATCCTGTGGATTCTCCACCAGATAATGTTGAAGTCGGCGTATTCCCATATCGGTCAGTCCCTGCTCGACCACGTAGTCGACGTAGTCGACGATGGCTTGAGAGTCTTCGCCTTTTGCCACGGACTCCCAGATCCGCATCGCTTCCTCGAATTCCTCCTCTCTCCCCTCTGGAGGTGTGTCCCACGGAGCCTGTCCGTCGGGAAAATTCTCCGCTTCAGCGACGCTCAACCCGCACCGAGCGCAATGTTCCAGATCTTCTCGTGCAAATAAGTGAGCGCACTTTCGGCACCGTCTTCCCTCTCCCGGTTGCGGAAGCAGTCGCCGTACCGATTCGGAAAGCATCGCCTCGTCGCTATCGAGTTCGCCATCAGCACCACGCTCGTCGACATCTTCGCCCTCTTCGCCATCCCCTGCAGACACCACGTTCAGGTGCCCACACTCTGCGCAGACCAACCCCACCCCCCCTTCGACGCCGCGCACGTCCCGGGCAACGCCGAGGTGTCCGCACTCCGAACATCGAATTTCCATCATATTCTCTCCCGGGGTACTCAGTTTCTTCGCGACCAAGGGGCCTGAACTGCTCACCATCCCAGCCACTGCGGAAGGGCGTCCACCACGACCGGCGACGGGGTAAAGGTCAAGATGAAGATGACAAGACATCCCCAGGCCATTGCTCTTTGCCCCGGGCGGGCCGGCGGGCCCTTTAGCATCGGCGGATGCTTTACGCCCATCCACCAGACGAATCCGGCCAACAACAACCAGCCCGGGAAAAACAGAATCCCCATCGCCACCAGAACCACGAAGCTGACGATGGCGAATTTTCGGGCTCCTTCACCGAAGACGCCATAGACCAGATGACCTCCGTCGAGCTGCCCGATGGGCAATAAATTCAGTGCCGTCAGCAGGCAGCCCACCCATCCGGCGAGCCCGATGGGATGGAGCATCAACTCCATATTCGCCTCCATCCCTGGATGAAACAACTTCGTCGCCGCTGCGATCAACAGCGGATCGCCGAGAAAGAGCAAATCCTCCCCCTCGGCGATCACCATCGGCTCCGACAGGGCCACTCCCAGGAAGACGGCAGCGACGGTGACAACAAAGCCCGCCACCGGGCCCCATCCGGCGATGGCCAGAATGTCGGAGGCCCTCATCCGGGTCCATTCCATCTTGATGAAGGCTCCGAAGGTGCCGAAAAAAGGGATCACGCCCACGCCCGGAATTGGCCCCAGACCGGGCAAAAAATAGGGCCTGCTCACCGCTACTCCTCGACGCCGGGCCGTCAGATAATGACCCGCCTCGTGAGCCCCCACGATTGCTACCATGAACGCCGTATAGCTCAGCGCTGCACCCAATTGACTCTTCGTCCACTCCGCCGGAGAAAAGGGATCGAGTTGAGAGGCCATCAATCCCGCCGCCGTCATCGTGATGACCGACGCCACAAATAGGCCTATCTGAACCGGTGTCCACGACGACTCCCCGGCTACCCCCTTCGGCTGCTCCTCTTGCGGTGATGACTGCTCCCCACTCATCGCTCCCCTCTCTCGAGCGGTGCCCAGCGACCACCGCTGACGATCTCGTACCCTCTCAACATCCTCTGCGGTGCCCCGTTCTGGTCGAAACTCCAATATCCTGTGACCCCTTCGAAGCTCATCCCGCCGCCCAGATTCCTCACCACCTCCTGGCGGGTCCTACCATCGTCATCCTCACTCCCCACTGCAGTGGCGATCAATCCCACCAGATCATAGATCTCGGCCTCCGCAGTCGTCACTTCACTGTCGGTCTGGTTCCGATACTCGATGACGAACCGGCGTGCCTCGGCTCCGTCGACCTCACCACCGAAGGTGTCGAAGAAGATCGCCCCTCGAAGATGATCCCATACTCGCTGCAATCCGTCGCCTCGCCAGCCGGGCAATCCCACCAACTGCACCGACGCCCCCCCTTCGGTGGCGCTGGTGCCGATGCCATGGCGCGGAAGAAAGGGTACAAAGCGCGCTACGACGCCATGGCCGTCGGCGATGACGAGGGTGTCGAAGCTCACCTCCCCATCACGTCGCAGGCGAACGAATCCTGCACCGTCCACGCCGGGAAATGACCTCCCCTTTCCCACATAGGCGCGCCTGCCTGTCAGATGCTCCAGCGTGGGCCCAAAATCGGTGGTCCCCGAGTCGTATCGAGCCATCGCCGTCACCTTTGCCCCCTGTCGGTTGAGAAGATCAACCAATGCGTTCACCACGCTGTCCCCGTAGCTATTTCTGGGTGCCACGATCGCAATCCGTTGCGCTGCGGAATCCTCGGCGAGGAACGCTGCTACCTGCCGGCTCTGCGCCTCCGGTGTCAGTCGTGCCCGAAAGACCATCGGCCCCTGCACCTCCACCCCGGAAGCCGCCGAATATACGACCAGCGGCAACTGACGCCGCTGGGCCTCGCCGGCTGCCGTGACGGCATGACGACGCATCACGGGACCGATGGCAGCCACGACCCCTTCTTTGTCGGCAGCCCTCGCCACAGCCTCCCGCATCTGCTGGGCGTTTTCTCCCTCATCGATGGCACGAACTTCGATCCCGTGGCGACGTGCCGACAGCCTGGCCGCCTCCAGCAGTTGCTCACCCAGGGGGGCCAGATCGCCGCTCAAGGGCACGATGACGGCCACTTGCGGCACAGCCTCGTCGAGCTGGGCCTCGGCCTTCGCCGGCCACCACATCATGGCGACGACGACCGCCATCCACACAAACCACCAATCCAGTCGCCTGCCAGAAGCCTCATTCGAAAATACGGCGCACCTTTCCCCACAACCCCTCATGGTCTTCTGATCTATTTTTCCGCTGCGCTCGGCCACGAAATCGCTCCTGGCGTCGGTTCAAGTCCTCCGGTGACGTGACCTTCAGGCGCACATATTGATCGCCTCCGGGCCGGTCCCCGACGGCGGGAAGCCCCTTGCCCTTCAGGCGAAATACACGCCCTGATTTCGTCCCCGGTGGTACCTTCATCCACACCGATCCGTCCAGGGTCGGCACTTCCACCTTAGTGCCCAGAGATGCCTCGGTAAAACTTATGGGTAATACCAGATGGACGTCCTGTCCGCTGCGATCAAATAGATCGTGATTTTCAACGCGGACCTCCACCACCAGGTCGCCCGCCTTTCCCCGAGCTGGTCCGGGCTGTCCCTTTCCGCTCCACCGCAACGTCTGCCCATGGCGCACCCCCGGCGGTACGTCCACCGGAAGCAGCTCCGTACCTTTGATGCTTCCCCTGCCCTTACAGCGCCGGCAGGGAGTCTCGATGATGCGTCCGCGCCCCAGACAGGCTGCGCAATCGCGCATCAGCGAGAACAGCCCCTGTTCCACTCGCACCTTGCCCTTGCCCTCGCATTTTTCACATCGTCGGATTTTCGTTCCCGCTTCAGCCCCGGAACCACCGCATCGAGCACATTCTCGTCGCCGAGGCACGGTGACGTCACGCCGCACCCCTTTCGCCGCTTCCTCCAGCGTCACATCCAGCTCCACCCGGATGTCCGCTCCTCGACGGGCGGCCCCCGCTTTTCCCAACTCCTCGAACCCGGCGCTGATCACCGAATTCAACATATCGAAGAGGTCGCCCAGATTTTCGAAAGATCGGCGCCGACTCGACACACTCCGCCCCCGACGCAGCCTGTCGTATGCCCTGCGTTTGCGGGGGTCGCTTAGCACCTCGTAGGCGTGAGTCACCTCCTTGAAGCGCTCCTCCGAACGCTCGTCGCCTGGATTCTGGTCCGGATGGTACTTAAACGCCATTCGCCGGTAGGCTGCCTTGATCTCGGCCTCACTGGCGTCGTGCTCGACGTTCAGGATGTGATAAAGATCGACGCTCATCGTATTGGGGGGTTGTCTTCGACACGAAAAAGGCCTCGGGGTTCGAAACTTCAACCTCCGAGGCCGTCACTCTATTCATTTTCCTCTGGACGTCGCCTATTCAACCGATGCGATCGCCTTCACATAGCTTCCTCATCCGCAGAGGTATCACCCGCAGACTGCTGTTCCATCGCATCGTACATCGCCTGTGCCAGACGGTGCGCCGCCGCCTCCAGGGTGGCCAGGATCGTCTCCAATTCGTCCAGAGTGGCATCGGAGATCAGGCCTTTGACCGTCTCCACGTCCTGCATCAACTCCTCGAACTCCTCGGCTGGCAGTTGCGAGCCGTAAGCCTGCAGGCTTCGCTCCGTGGAGTACAGCATTCCCTCGGCCTGGTTTCGCTTCTCCATGACCTGCCGGGCCAGCCGGTCTTCCTCTTCCTTTTGTTGCGCCTCGGCGATGATGCGATCGATATCACCATCGTTGAGCCCTCCGTCGGCGACGATATTGGCGGACTGCTCCTGTCCTGTGGCTTCATCACGCGCAGAGACATTGACCATCCCATTTTCGTCGATGGAAAAGGTCACGGCAATCTTGGGCACCCCACGCGGGGCCGGGGGAATTCCCGTCAATTCGAAGCGGGCGAGGCTCTTATTGTCCACAGCCATCGCCCGTTCCCCCTGCAGGATGTGGATCGGTACCATCGTCTGATTGTCCACAGAGGTACTGAAGATTTCCGTATGGCTGCAGGGTACGGTCGTATTTCGTTCGATGAGCGGTGTGAAAACTCCGCCCGCCGTCTCCACTCCCAGCGTAAGCGGCGTGACGTCCAACAGCAGCACGTCCGTCAACTCCCCGGTGACGATGCCACCCTGCACCGCCGCTCCCACGGCCACCACTTCGTCGGGGTTGACCGAGGTGTCCACCTCTTGTTTGAAGAACTCTCCGACGCGCTGGCGAACCTTTGGCATCCGCGTCATCCCACCGACCAGTAGAATTTGATCTACATCGGAGCGACGCAATTGGGCGTCCTGCAGGGCCGTTCGGCAGGGATCGAGGGAGCGTTCGATGAGATGATCCACCAACTCCTCGAGCTTCGCTCGCGTCAGAGTCATCTCGATATGAAGCGGTCCGTCATCGCCGGTGTGGATAAAGGGAAGGTTGATCTCCACTTCCTCCGTACTCGACAGCTCACATTTTGCCTGCTCTGCCTCCTCCTTCAGACGCTGCAGCGCCATGGGCTGCTCGAGCAGATCAACTCCATGCGCCTCTTCAAACTCGTCGGCGATATAGTCGATGATGGCGTTGTCGAAGTCCTCTCCACCGAGATAGGTGTCTCCCGAGGTGGACAGGACGCTGAACAACCCGTCGGTCAACTCCAGAATTGAGATATCAAAGGTACCACCACCGAGATCGTAGACGGCCACTTTCATCGAACTACGCTGGGCCTCTCCACCGATTCCGTATGCAAGCGCCGCCGCCGTGGGCTCGTTTACGATTCGTGAGACCTGTAGCCCGGCGATGCGCCCGGCGTCCTTTGTCGCCTGACGCTGAGCATCGTTGAAGTAGGCCGGCACGGTGATGATGGCGTCCTCGACCTCTTCTTGCAGATAATCCTCGGCAATTTCCCGCATTTCCTTCAGAATCAACGCCGAGACTTCTGACGGAGACATCTCCTTTCCCCGAACATCGATCCAGGCATCTCCATTGGGCCCCTCTACGATCTTATACGGACAGGAACGACGGGCTTGTGCCACGTCGGGAGCGTCGAAGCGCCGCCCGATGAGGCGTTTGACGGCGAAGACCGTATTCTCCGCGTTCGTCTGCGCCTGACGCTTGGCGACCTGACCCACCAGTTGATCTCCATCCTCCGTAAATCCTACCACCGACGGAGTGGTCCGACTTCCCTCGGCATTCGGAATCACGATGCGTTCGCCATCGATGATGCAGCTCACACAACTGTTGGTCGTTCCCAGGTCTATGCCGATCGTCCGTCCCATCTAGTCGCCTTTTGTTTTCAGAAAACCCTTCGCCGCTTCCTCGACCTATACGACCCATCAAGAGGGCTGGGGATCACCGTCATCGTCGCCCTCAGAATCATCATCCATCCCTGGATGGTCGCTTTCGAACTGGCCTCCATCATCACTGAATTCGTCGCTGCCCTCAGACTCCTCAGACTCCCCGCCGACACGCGCCTCATCTTGCCCGATGCTATCATCTTCGCCGAGATGGCCGTCGGTGGCCGATTTCTCCGCCTCCTGTGACACCTCTACATCGGAGACGTCTTCCGGCGCCGACTCCTCCTCTTCTTGCTGTGGCTGAACTTCCTCATCTTCGTCCGTCGGGACATATTTTGCAACCGAGACCAACGCCGCTCGCACCAGTCGATCGTGGAGAAAATATCCCTTCTGAAACTCCTCCACAATGGTGCCCGTGGCGTGTTCGGACGTCTCCACCTGCTGAATAGCGTCGTGTCGCTCCGGATCGAATTGCTCACCCACGGAGTCAAACCCTTGCACTCCATGCTTCTTGAGCGCCGTCAGGATCTGACGATAGACCATCTCCACACCCTCGAACAGCGACTTGCTCTCGCCATCGGCCTTTTCTCGCGCGTGCTCCAGCGCCCGCTCCATATTGTCCACCGCCGGAATCAACTCCAGGACCACATCCTTGATTCCGTAACGCTTTAGCTCTTCCTTTTCCCGCTCTGAGCGTCGACGGTAATTTTCCAGATCCGCCACGGCTCTCAGCAGGCGATTGTTGAGTTGTTCCTTCTCCTCTTCGACCTGCTCCTTCTCCTCGAGAAGTTGTGCCCGCTCCTCTTCGACTTTCTCCTTTTCTTCGCTGGCCCCGGCCAGTGATTTCTCCACCAGAGAGAGGCGATTGCGGGTATTGATGAGCTCTGTCGTCAGATCGGTCACCTTTTGCCTGGCCACCTTGGCGATGGCTTCGGCCACAGCTTCTGCAGACGTGCCTCCCTTCAACGCCTGCTCTACTACCTCCGAAGGCTCGCTCAACTCCTCGAGGACATCGGTCAGACTCTCACCTTCTGCTCCAGGAGGCTCATTTTCGACAATGGTGGCCTCCGAGCCCAGCACCGACTCCTCCTCTTCATCCTGCGTCTCTGCGTGCCTTTTTTCCGGTTGCGGCGTCTCGTCACCCGACGAAGTCGAGTCATCGGGGGAATCCCCGTGGCTATCGTCGCTACTTTCGTCGATGGGCTCTGGCGTCCCCTCTTGCGTCGGAGCACTCTCGCCGTCTTCCCCACCCGATGAGGACGCCTTCGAGGCCCCTTCCAACTCATCGGTCGCCTGCGGGGTCGAAGCCAGATCGTCCTCCCGACCTGGTTCTTTCCCGCCACCTTCTTCCTGATGCTCCGGGGCCCGAGTCTCCATCTTTTCCGGGGATTGATCGCCCTTGTCTCGTTCAGTCAAAACAGCTCCTCATACACAGTGGTCTACAGCTGTCGGTGCTCGCGATATTGACTGCTTCATCCAACCACAACACCTTCGGAAACGCGCCATCGTTTCGCGAACACAACATCAATATGTCAGGCAATTGTATCGAGTTCCTTCGATAGCACATCGGCGGCGTGCTCGACCAGCGGAATTACCCGTGCATAGTCCATCCTCATCGGCCCCAGAATTCCCAAAAGTCCCACCTGCCGACCGTCGTGATAATACCCGCAGGCCACAAGGCTGAGGCCGTCTCCCCACTCCTTACCCAATTCGGGGCCGATGAGCGCCTTCGCTCTCGAGGTCTCACAGATACGGTCCAGGACCTCCAAAAGGAGCTCCCCATCTTCGAGGGTCCGCAGCACATCGCGGGCGCGCTCCACGTCACTGGTCAACTCCGAGACCTCCAACATGTGCAGACTTCCCTCGATGAACAGCTCGGAGCGCGTAGCCATCTCGACCACCTCTCGCCCGATCTCCAGGGCACGACGCATAAATTTGCGATACTGATGCTCCGCTTCTGCCAGTCTCTTGCGGACCCGTCGGCGCACCTGCTCCAGGCTCAATCCTACCACCTGTTCGGACAAAAAATTTCGCATCCGACGCAGTGACTCTTCGTCCACTTCCTCTTCGAGTTGTACGGCCCGGTTGAAAACCCGCCCGTCCTCGGTGACCAGGACAACCAGGATGCGCCGCCCCGAAAGTTGAGACAGGTGGACATCCTTCAGTCGCACCTCAGTGACCTCCGGACTGGATACGATGGTGGTCAGCTTCGACAGGCGGCTGATGATGGTTCCCGTCGAACGCACCACCGTCTCCAGATTGTGATCGTCGACGGCCCCCAGATGACGCCGCCAGTCGATATCGATTTCGGTGTTCGTGCGTTTTGTCTCCACAAGATGGTCGACATAGCACCGAACCCCCGTCCACGTCGGCATTCGCCCCGCTGAGGTGTGGGGCTGGCACAATAGCCCCATCTCCTCCATCTCGGACATCGCATTGCGTATGGTGGCGGAGCTGACGCCGATTCCCTCTTGACGGGCCAACGTGGTGCTTCCCACGGGATGACCGGTCTCGTTAAACAACTCCACCACCCGAATCAATATCTTCTGTTGTCGTTCCGTAAGTGGTCGCACGACGTCTCCCATCTCGACCCTCTGTGCAGCTTCCAGATCGGAATCCGCATCGGACCTCCGCGCGAAGCCCATCGCTCCGCCGCACCATCTCAAGGTTACTTCTCCGGTCGAGGCCCTGTCAATTCGCTGCCCTCTTCGGCTTCCATCCTCTTGGAGGCCTCCAGGGTCTTTCGATTCCAACGCAGACTCCGGTCACGAATCATAATCCACACTCCGGGGAGCACGATGACCAGAATCTGCAACAGGTGAACCAGGGCGGCATAAAACCCGGCCTGAGCTCCCACCTCTTCGACCTCCACCGGGACGTATAAACCGATGCCGTGGAGCATAAAAAACTCGAAATTGCCCGCCATCGCCGGGCCGGCGGGGACCATAATCCCCACCACCAATACGGCAAGTACGGTCACCATCTCCCACAGACCAATATCGAGGTCGAAGCCAATTCGCAGCAAGGCCCACATGGAGACCACGTTCGCTGTCCAATACACCGCCGTCAGCCCCAGAAAGGGGATCAAATCCCCGCCCTTGGACATCGCCGCAAAACCCGTGGCAAATTGCTCGAGCAATTTTGCCACCCGCTGGCCCCACTTCTCGGACAGACGACCCAATGTGGCCATGACCAATCGGCGCGCAAGCCGGCGGTTATAATAAGCCACAAAGCACATCACCAGGGCGGGTACGAAGATGGCCGCTGCCGCCATCCCCGCACCTCGCGCCAACTCCAGCGATGCCTCCCCGCTATAGGTCCACAGCCCTGCGAAGAGCAGTCCCGTCACCACCAGCCCGTCGATGACTCTTTCCACCACCACCGTTGCCAGCGCCCCCGCTCCTGAAACTTTCGACGTGCGGGCCATCAAAAAGGGACGTACCAGTTCTCCCAACCTCAGGGGCAGGAGCAATATCGCCGTAAAGCCCACGGCTCCCACCTTGTAGACCTTCGATGGTTCCACCTCCCCGAGTGGACGCACCAGAAAAAGCCATCGCACCACCCGTGCGCCGTGGCACAGCGCATAAAGGACGATGAAAACCACCGCTCCCCACGCCAGGCGCAACAGATCGACTTCGGCCAGATAGTCCCCCACGGCGCCCAGCGATACCGAACGGGCCGCAAGATACAGAAAGAACACACCGATCACCGCCGCCAACAACAGCGACAGTCCGATGTGAAGATTCGATTCTTCACGCGGCGCTGGCTTCTCTTCAGAGCTCATTCGCCCAATTCGCGCCGAATGCGGTCTTTTAGCCCCTCCAGATCCCGGTCGACCTCCATTTTGCGGAACCGGTCTTCCATCCGGCCGACCCGATCGCCTGGCGCACCGTCTTCTCCACGCTCTGATCCGTCACCAGGTTGTTCTCCCCTGGCAGCCGACTTGAGTTTTTCCTTCTGGCGCCGGATATCGGTCAATTCCTGTTCGAGCGGATCTGCCTCTTCGATATATCCACGCAGAATGGACTCCGCCTCCTCGGCCAGATCGTCTTCGTTCCACTCCCTGGCGAGTTGGAGACGATCGCGCCAGCGTTCCTGCTGCTTTTCCAACTCCTTGAGACGCCGCTCCGCCTCGCGCTCCTTCATGATGAGTTGCGCCAACTGCTCTTTGGCCTCAGCACGAGTCAACGTGGAATAATCGGCCCGCGGCCTCCTCGCCTCCTCGCCTTTTTCCGAAGGCTCCCCTCGCTCTTCACCTCCCTCCTTACGTCCGATGGTCTCAAAGGGGCCCGCCGGCTCCACCGGCTCTTCATCCTTGGCCTCGCCATTCTCTTTTGGCGCTTGTGCTGCAGACGCCGGCTTGCGCCATTGCTCGGCGTGATCCACCACCGTCTCCAGCACATCCACCAGTGCCTTATGACGCTCAACACCTCTCCACTGCTCAAGTACCTCACTGCGCTCTTCGAGGTGTTCCTCTTGGAGGAAACGGTCCAGCACCGTGCCCAATTGACCGATATCGGCGATGGAATCGACCAGATCGCGCTCCGCCAACGCCTCTGCATTGCCGGAGCGCTCCTCGCTCTGCGCCGCGAGCAGGCAGGGAGTCCCGGATTGAAGCAACTCGGCGAGGTAGGCGTCATCCTCTCGCGCCACCACTGCGTCGGCGGCCCCAAAATAGCGTTCCAGATCGCTGACCCTGCCGAACATCGCTGCCGGCAACCCATATTGATCTGCTGCCCGCCTCAGAGTCGACGCCGTAGCGCCATCTCCGTCGTAGTGGAAGACGAACCGCGCGTCCCGGTCGCAGAGGGTACACTGAAAGACGAGCTTCTCCAGCGTCGACGCGTCAAAGCCGTCTGCCCGAACCAACACCACCAGTCGCTCCTCGTTTAGGCCCAGGTCGTCTCGCGCCGTCGACCTGTCGATCTCGGCCTCAAATCCAGGGCGAAGGGCCGGCCCGCCAACTTTTATGCGCTCCTCGTCCACCCCTCGATCCACCAGCGCCTGGCCCGTCTCCTCATCGGGCACCACGAATGCGTGCAACTGGCCGGACAGCCAGGCAGGATCTATGAAGAAGTCTTCTACCAGCCCCACCTGCAGGCTCTTTACACCGGTCAGGTTTTCCAGGACCCCGATGGCGCGAGCGTGGCGCGCCTTCGTCACCACCAGAACTTCCGGCTGACGCCGCCGTATGGCTCCCACCAGATCCTCATCCCCCTTCTCACCTCCCCGCGTCGCCACCCGCAGGCCACGCAACAATCGCTCCGCCCCACCGGCAAGGGCTTCTCTGGCCACACTTCCGATGACCTCCGTGATGGTCACCAATTCCACCTCCACTCCACGCTTCTCCAATTCCGTGGCGATCGGAACCAGTGCTGCCTCCCTCGCCGAGTGATCGACGAGCAGCCACACCGTGGGCTCCCGATTTGCCCCGGCCCCTTCTGAATTCGTCTCGTCGCTCATTTTTTGGACCTCCCGTACCTTTCCGTTGTCCCAGTCACCGGCCAATCGTGAACAACGGATATCAATATTCGTAAAAATTGTTCAGAAACTCCGCAATCTGCGAAACATCCATGGACTTGCAGAAGTAGCCGTTGAGCTCATTATCGACGCAGAACTGATGGAGTTCGTCGGCCTCCATATCACTGAAGGCGACGATCACCATATCTTCGAACTCCGTGGTCTCACACAGAGTTCCCAGAAGGTCGGAGACATTGAGGCGACCCATTTTGATATCGATCAAGAGGATCTCCGGGGTTTCGTACTCGATCTTGGACATGGCTCCGTTGGGTGAAGCCAGATGAACGACCTCGTATCCTCCCTTCGCCAGATACTCCTCGACTTCCATGACGTCGATGATGTTGTCGTCGAGTATCAATACTTTGCGGCCCGGCTCCATTCATACCTCCTGAGTACTCATTCACGACGCGACACGGTCAATTCCGCTGCGCGCCGCAATTCCCTTCCTTCACAGTCGCGCTACGATAAGGGGTCGAATACCGACCGGTCAATTTCGACACGTCGTTTTAAGGGAATCTCCATGCGAAGCATTCCACTCCCTGTGCGCGCTTATTATGAACGCCCCGGCGCAGGATACAAAAAAACAATTCTGCAGTCCCCCCTCCAAATCAGAGAAAAACAAAGCGGCACCACACTATAACGCCTTGAGCCGCAGGCGACCCTTGAGACGCACCGTACACGAGTACTCAGAGCGTAGTTAGCCCATGCGTCAATTCTGTAGGAGGCATCCTCAGAATTGGTGCACCGGTACTTCTCGATGGGTGATGATTAAAAAAGGCGGCGACCGGATTCGAACCGGTGAATCAGGGCTTTGCAGGCCCGTGCCTTACCACTTGGCTACGCCGCCAAAACGGACAGACGAACTAACACGCTCAATTCGGGGTGTCAATAACTTCCGTTGGCCGCAGTTGATCGGTTTTCGTCGGTCGTCGATTACACGCCATTGACCATAGACGGGCCCGACGGCAACATGAGGCCGACGAAACTTCTCGATTCGGAGTTCCATGATGGGCTTCATTCTCGCAGCATTTATCGCGGTAGTGGCTTCGCTGGCCATCGCGATCGTATGGCGCCAATATCGACGTGAAGTGCGGCGTCTGCGCGCCGCCCACAAAGATACGGTCCATGAATTGAGCCATGAGCACCATCGACGCCTCGAGCGTCTGGACCGAGAGCACGATCGGCAATTGCGCACCGCACACCATCCGCTGGTCCAGGATCTACTCCCCGCGCTGGACAGCCTCGACGACGCCCTGGCTCATCTTGACAGTGAAGAAGCCTCTCTTTCATCAGACGAGTTGGTCCAGGGATTGGAGCTGGCCCGCGAAGCAATTTATGACGCCCTTGCCCGTCACGACATCACCCCGGTTTGCCCGCAACGGGGACAGCCCTTCGATCCGGAAATTCACGAGGCGATCTCGCGTCACGAGACCTCACAAGAAGACCCTCATACGATTCGCAAGTTGTTTCGGCGCGGCTATCGCGGCACACAGGGTGTGTTGCGTGCCGCCCTGGTGGAGGTCAACGTGGAGCCAATTCAGCCCTCGGAGTCCCTGGAAGTAGAATCCTCGTCCCCTGGGGAGGACTCGTCCGAATTGGAATCCTCCACTACAGACGAGGGGTCGATGGCGGGAAACGACGATACCGGCTGCCCCGACTTCAACGGCTCCTCGGAAGAATCGAATGAATCCGATTCGTCCGATACCTCCGATTCCTCCTCGGCCGAGCCTTCCGTATCGAGCGACGAATCTTCCCCTTCAGAGTCCGCATCACGCAACGACGTGCCTCCCGACTGAGGTGCCTCTTCTGCGTCCTCTTCCACATCGGACTCCTCCTGCTGGCCACCGACCTTGGGGACCGGGCCGGTAATGCTCTCGAAGGCTCCCGTGCCGCAGGGCATTTCATCGGCCTGCTGATCTCCCCCTTCTCGACCCAATACGTCCATGGACACCCGTTCGTAGGCCATCTCCTCGGCGCTTCTCGTCGGTCCCACTTGCCGTGCCCGTCGGTACAACTCCATCGACACCCGCAGAGCGCCGCCGATGATCCGCTCTACCACGTCCACCTCCACTCCCTCGTCCACATAGAGGTAGAGCGAATGATCGCCGATCTTGATGCCGTCTACCTCATCTACGACGTCCAATAATAAGCGACGCACTTTCGCCGTCAGTACTTCCGCCACCTGATCATCTGCTTCGGGATGGCAATACACTTCGAACTTCTCGTCGAAGCGACGGTCATTCAACTCCACGGAGGTGAGCCTCCATAACTTTTCCATGCCCAATAATTTGCCGGCCCGGATGCGAAAGTCCTGGCGCATGGACTGCGGAAAATGGATGGAGAGACGGAAGAATTCATGGGTCGACTTGTCCCACAATTCGGCTCGCACGTCGAAGTCGTCGACGACGCCGCGAATTCCGAATACGTCGGCCTGAAACAGCGGCGCCTGCCACACCGTATCCAGCCCCAGTCGATGCACACTTCGGGCCAGGTCCTCGGCCAACTCTCTGCGCATCTCGTTACGCCTGCGCTGGCGCAACAGCCACCACGCCGCACTGCCGAGACCGAGAAATACCAATCCCAGAGTTCCGGGAACCAACCAACTCATCGCCTCCGGTGCCTCGAGGGTCATCTCTGCACTCCACTCTTCAGGACTGGATGTTCACCCGACGATTGTCCGTATCGCCCCCCTTCGCTACATTGAGAGCCAGAAACGAATCTCTTCTCGCGACAACACACCATGCGACTTTCTCCGTCAGTATTCGTCCTACTCATCGCCGGCTTCTCTCTGGTTACCTTTGCCTGTGATGACTCCGGGGCGCCCGTGGAGGTGCGCACCGACTTTTCCGCCAGCACCGTGATCGTCGATCACGGGGAAACTCGTGAACTTGCAGTGCCTGACCGCGACGCTCTGCTGGTGATCCTCGACGGCATCCTCACCCCTCAGGGGGCAAAGAGGGTGGAGATCGATCGCGTCATCGACGCCGAGATCTACGCCGGCCCTAGCGATCCCATCGGGGACCCCCACTGGATCACCCGTGCTCGAGTCCTGAATCAACAGGGGCACACCCTGTGGACTCAACGCGTCAACAGCCTCTTCCAGATGCTGGAATTTCTCAACCCCGTACTCGAAGAGTTCAGCCCCGTCGAGATCTCCTTGTCCCAACTCTATCAGGTGGCACGCCAATTTTATCCCGAACTCATCCAATTTGCCGTCAAGGTTCCGCACCGCATCGACGGAGCTCATCTCTACATTCTGGAGGTCAGCGATGGCGAGGGAAATTGGGAGCGCATCGCCGCCTTTCCCATCGAAGAACTCGTAGAGCAAGCCGAGCCACCCCAGGTGGACTTCGAGGTCGAACCTCTGCTCGAGACCGGACCACCAAGAGATCGCATCAACGTCGCCATCGTCGGCGACGGGTATACCGAATTTCATCGCGGCGCCTTCGAGGCCCACTCCGAAGCCGTGGCCGAACGGCTCATGGAGACTTCTCCCTTTCGCGAGCATCGGGATTTGTTCAACATCAGCCGGGTGTGGACACCGAGCAACGAAATCGGCGCAAGTTTCGATTGCAATCACCCCGAGGCTGCGTCGGCCTGCGAGCAGGACTTTCGAGACACCTACTTTCAGACCACCTTCGTCATCCCGGCGCTGGAGAGCGAATTCGGAGAGGTCTTCGGATTCGATCTCGAAGGCGTCAGCGACCGCGTCGCCCTCCCCATCCGACTGGCCCGGGTCTTCGAGGCCGCCTCGTTGGCGCACTACGACGAGATTATCTTCATCTCCAACAGCCGCAAACGATCGGGCTTCGCCGGCGCCTACGTCGCCGTTGTCACCGCCTTCGATCCCGCGGAGATGGATCACTTTCCCGATGTCGCCGTCCACGAAGTGGGACATACCCTTGGGCTTCTGGGCGATGAGTACAATATCTCCGGCGACGCCTGCTACTACAACGAGCCGGATATCCCGCTGCCCGTCAATATCGACAGAGTAGAAGACGGTGAGCTTCCCCGTTGGAGCGAGTGGATCGCAGAGGATACGCCCGTTCCTACGCCGGTGAGCGAAGACTACGCCAACACGGTCGGCGCCTTTGAGGGGGCCTACAATTGCGACTTCCTCGTCCGCCCCGTCGACCGCTGCATGATGCGAACCTCGGGCCACGATTTCTGTCCCGTCTGCGCTGAACAGATGGTGCGCCGCTTCTACTCCTTCGTCGACCCTGCCCCGATTGAAACCGGCCCGGTCGTCTCCGTCGATCGTCACCAGGGAGTGACCATCGATCTCCCCATTCGTGACGCCGACGACCGCTACGAAGTGATGTGGATAGTAGACGACGACGTCTTCGCCACGGACCAACACTCCGTAGAGATCACCCCGGATCAGGGGTTGTCCAGCGACGGCTGGCTTTCCGTGACCGCCCTTGTCAGGAACCAATCGGATTTTCTGCAGACCAGCGACGAAGCCACGACCAGCTCGCTCAATTTCCGCCTTCGCCTGGCAGACTGACCTGAAAGCAACTTCCCACTCCCGGCGTCGATTCCACCTCGATCTCACCGCCGTGTTGATCCACCAGCCGCTGCACCAGCGCCAGCCCCAGCCCCGTTCCCCGACCGTCGGACCGAGCCGAAAAGAAGGGCTCGAAGATTCGATTCCTTATCTCCTCCGTCATCCCCGCCGCCGTATCTTCCACTTCGACAATCACCCCTTTTTCTGCGTCGGCGCTGCGGATCGTGATCGTTCCTCCTTGTGGGGGCATCGCCTTCGCCGCATTGAGGATCAGATTGCTGAACACCTGCTTCAATCCCCCTTCATGACCGGCGATGACGGGATCGCCGGCGCCGAGATCCCACTTCATCTCCACCTGGTGTTCTCGCAACGTGCGGCGGTTCAACTCCACCGATGATCGCAGGGTCTCGTGCAGGTCCACCGGACTGAGCGTCAATCCATCCGCGTCAGCCAGGTTCAAGAGATCTCGCACGAAGGCGTCGATATGCTCCACTCCGTCGATGATCCTCTGCAGACGTCGGCGATCGCCGTCTTCGAGAAATTGCCCCCGGTATTTCTTCATCAGGTACTGGGCATAATTGAGTATACTCGTCAGGGGATTCTTCAATTCGTGTGCCACCCCCGTGGCCATCTCTCCCAGGCTCATCAACTCCTCAGCCCGGGCAAACCTCTCCTCCAATTCTGCAATCGACGCCTTACCCGCCTGAGCGACCATCAAGAACCCCCGTCGGTGGGACCACTTTTCGTCCTCACCGCGCTGCAGGGGACGGATACGCACACGCAGGTGTTCCGCTCCCGACGTGGCGCTACTATTCAGGCGAACCGACAGCTCTTCGGGCAGGCTACCGGCCAGGGCTTTGGAGGCGGCCACCCGTAGCTGTGGTCGATCCGCCTCGGCAAATAGCGTCAACACATCCCAATCCCTACCCTCCTCGTCGAGCCTGGCCGTCAGCCGACTCAAAGCGGCGTTGCTGAGGCGAATCCTTCGCCGTTGATCGCAGATCGCTACCAGAGCGTCCAATTCGTCCAAGATGGGAGCCACCATCGCCCGCGGTGCCGCCTCCAATACCACCCGGTAGTGTTCTTCCCCCAGCGGAGAAAGGCTCAGCGATGCTCGATCGCGCCCGGCGCCCCTCACCTCCACGTCGGCGAGAAAATACTCCTTCAACGGTCCCGTCTCATCGATGCGCACCTGCGAGAAGGTGTCTCGATCTGCCAGCGCAAAACGAGGTAGCTCATCTTTGTTTTCAATCTTTAGAAATTTTCGAGCCATGGCGTTGAGAAACAGCACCTCTCCCTCGATATTGCATACCGCAATCGGCTGCGGTACCGCCTCCAATACCGAGACGTAATCGATGGTCGCTGCGTCGTAGTGGCCCATTCTAGTCTCCTTCCCCTTGCGTAATTCGACTTGCTTGTCTCGACGCCGGGGCGTTGTCTCCCCGGTGGTGGACTTCTTCTACGGAACTTGCCTCTTCGAGATCGACGATCTGATTTCCACCGGCATAATCTCGGGTCCGGTAACGCGTCACTCGCCCGATCTTGCGCACGACCTCGGCGATCCGGGTGGCGTCGTCGTGAATCGTGGACACGGCGCGGTAGACCCCGTCGCTCTCGTCGAAATTACGCCGCAAATACTCCACATAACCCAACAGGCTGGTCAGGGGTTGATTGAGCTCGTGGGCCGCCGCACCTGCCACCTCCGCCACCACCGCCTGACGCTGCGTCTCCTCGATGGCCTCCATCGCCTCTTGCAGACGCTCCTCCATCTTCATCTGCTGGCGAAGATCGGTGAACACCCCCACCGTGGCCACCTCCTGTCCATCCTCATGTACCAGTGCCGCCGAAATCTCGACGGGGATCAACTCCCCTTTTCTGTGAACCACCACCTCTCGAAGAGATTCGATCTTCCCCGGCTCTCCCTCTTCCGACGAGCGAATCAACTTCATGATCCGCTTCGCTCCTCCCGAGGGATACAGCCTCCGTACGCTCATTCCCAGGGCTTCGGCCTGCGACCAGCCCAAAATCTTCTCGGCAGCAGGATTAAATAAGACGATCTCCCCATCGCGCCGGGCAGCGACGATGGCGTTGGGGCTTGCCTCGATGACACGGGTCAAGAACTCAAAGGTCCGAAGAGCCGACAGTTTTCGGTTCGATAACCCCCCCTGCCGGGGGCCGCTCCTTGCGTCGCGACGCCGAAGATGCCAGGACGCCCGGCGGTCCAACTCCGCTTCCAACCGCTCCAGCGCCACGGCATCCACCACCCCCTGGTCGATGACCTCCTCGATGGTCACCACGTCGTCGTCGCTGAAGATGGCGATCACCGGAACGTCGGCGACCTCTTCGAATTCGCCCCGCAACGCCAAGAGCTTGTCGGGATCGATCGTATTCTCCGCTAATCCCAACACGATCAGGTCCGGCATCTCCCTTCGGGCGTGCAGCACCGCCTTTCTGGCATCCGTAAACGACTCCACGCGGCGATCGTCTCCCCGTAACACCGCGCCGACGCGTTCGATCACCTCGTCGCGATTGTCCACCACCCACACGAGTTCCTGGAGGTCTTCTCCATCGTTCTGTTCCCCCTCATCCATGACTCCTCCTCATCGAGCGCTCCGACCGGGTCGCTCTGGTGTTGTCAATTCCACCAGCTCCCGCCGCGTCCACGATCGACGATGCTACCAGAACCGACATGCCTTTCGCCACCCCCGCACCGTCACAGACAACTACGAACCAGGTTCGCTCAACGCTGCCTCTGGCAACATTCTTGCAGTTCGACAGAACGGAATTCGCAGAGACGCCGAGGGCGGAACGTGAGATCGCTGAGGGCTGAACGCGAACGCGCGAAAGAGCACACGGTACCACGCCGCAGCGCTGAAAATCCCTGCGACGTTCAAGGCTGGAATCGAACTGGCGTCGGCCTGCGTCGAGCAGTCCATCGCCCCCTCCCGCGAGCCAGACACATCGAAATCAGCACAAACCGCCGCATCCTGCGCCGCGGATCAGCGTCCCTTCCGCAGAACTCTTCAGCGTACTGCGTTCAGTGTACGGCGTGCAGCCCTCGGCGGACCCATATTCCGCGTCCGGCGTTTCTGCAACCAGCGCCCCGCGTCCCGGCGTCCAGTGCTCAGGATCCAGCGCCTTCGTGCTCAGCGTCGCACACAACTACGAACAGCACTTCCCGCGTCACCCCACCAACTCCTCCAAAATGCGCTCAGCGATCCGAAGGCCGTCAATGGCAGCGCTGACGATTCCCCCGCCGTAACCAGCTCCCTCGCCGCCGGGATACAGCCCTTCCACGGACTTCGACTGCAGGCTTTCGTCGTCGCGCAACACCTGAACAGGTGCGCTGGTGCGTGTCTCCACCCCGATCAACAGGGCGTCATCCGTCACATACCCCGGCATCTTTGCCTCGAAGTCCTCCAGCGCCCGCTGCAGGGACTCGATGACGAAGGCGGGATAACAACTTCGCAGGTCCGCCGCCGCCACCCCCGGCTTGTAGGTCGTCTCGCGAACGTCGCTGCTGGCCCTGCCCTCTTTGAAGTCCGTCAGCCGCTGTGCGGGAGCCACGAATCCTCCACCGCCGAGCCGATAGGCCCGCCGTTCCGCCTCGTGCTGAAAGACCATCCCTGCCAGCACGTCGCCCACCGGCTCCTCCACCTCCAGCTTGTCGAAGGCGCCGAAGTCCTCGGGGCGCACCGTCACCACCAGTGCTGAATTTGCAAAATGACCGTGCCGACTTGCGTGGCTCATTCCGTTGACGCAGATCCCGTCCGCCAGCGTATGGGACGGCACGATCTGGCCGCCGGGACACATGCAGAAGCTATAGACTCCTCGTCGTGACTCTCCCTGGCCATAATTGGCGGCCAGGCGATAATCCGCCACGGGCAGGCCCTGCAAATCGGCGTATTTTCCGTATTGAATTTCGTTGATCAGCGCCTGCCGATGCTCCACCCGAAATCCCACCGCAAAGGGCTTGGGGACCATGGCCACGCCCAGCTCCTCCAGGTGGCGATACATCTCGCGGGCCGAATGTCCCACGGCCAGGATCACCCGATCGGCGTCGATCCGCTCTCCGTCCCGCAGAGTGACTCCCACAATACGAGGTGTGCCCTTGACCTCTTCGATCTCCAACCGCTTGACGAAGGCCCCGAATCGCACCGCACAGCCCGACTCCTGAAGCCGGGCCCGAAACGCCTTGCACAGACGGACCAGACGGTCCGTTCCCAGATGGGGTTTTCCCTTCACCAGGATATCCTCGGGCCCTCCCAACTCCACGATGGTCTCCAGCACATGGCGACGACGCACGTCCTTGACCCGAGTATATAATTTTCCATCCGACCAGGTCCCCGCTCCCCCTTCGCCAAAACAGATATTGCTATCCGGCTTCAACTCTCCGCGGTGCATCAGTCCCGACACGTCGCGGCCCCGAATTTCAACGGGCTGTCCTCGATCCAGCAACGTGGTGTGTACGCCGCTTGCGGCGAGCCGATGGGCACAGAACAATCCGCTCGGGCCGGCGCCGATGACGACGACTCGTTCCTCGCTGTCGATCTCGTATTTCTTCGGTTCCGGATCGGGCTGTGGGCGGGGTCGTATGCCTCCGGGAAGGGACTCCGGCAAGGCCTCGGGATCGACCTCCACGTCCACATTATAGACCCGGCGCGGCCGGCCCCGAGCGTCTACACTCTCCCGGACCACCGCCAATTCCATGATCGCAGACGGCGATACGCCCAGTCGTCGCGCCGCCTCACGGCAGATGGCCTCCTCATCGGCCTGCAACTCCACCCTCACGCCGTCGACGCGAAATCCCCTTTGTTTGCTCTCTTTCTCGCTCACTGCCTCTTAGCCTTCTACAGGTGGCAACAGACCATTGGCCCCCATCTCATAGGCCATCTGCCGCCCCTTTTGCAAAAGGAGCGGTCCCCTGTCGGTCATCTGCAAGGTGATCATCAAATCACCGACAGCCATCAAGATCTCGGCTCGATCGATGGGGAAGTACTCTCCTCGATCGAACGCTTCGACGGCCTCGTCGAATTCCCGTGCGCCACCGGGATGCGACTGGCGGTCCGTGAGCGCCAGTCGACCCAGCAGCAATTGCAGCTTGCGACGATGAGATCGATGCCCCAGCCGGCGGGCCAGGTAGGCAGCTTCCAACGCCCTTCGCCAGGCGCTCTTCGCCCCCCGAAGATCGGTGCGAATCCAGGCCAACTGAAATAGAGCTTCCACGAATTGATCCGGCACCTCCCGTCCCAACAAAAGCGGGAGCGCCTCAAATAACAACTCTTGCGCCTCCACGAGGCTATCCAGCCGCCTCAGGGTGACGCCGTACTCCACCAACACCGTCCCCAACACCACCGCGTCATCCGTAGCCTCCGCGAATGTGCGCGCACGCTCAAAACCCTGCAGCGCCTTCGTCTGCGCCCCTCGCAGCGCGTCAATGGTGGCCTGCAAGGCAGCGATCTCTGCGCCCAGTCGCAGCTCCGAGCCAGCGCCCACTTCTCGGCGACACTCCTCCAACAGGGCCTCGGCCTTCTCCAGATCCCCACATTGAAAACGAAGTCGAGCTTCGAAGACCTTCGACTCCATGGTCACCGCTGCCGCCACACCGCGCCTTTCCAACTCATCGTGCAAGGCCAGCGCCTTCTCCACTTCGCCAACGGCGAACTCCGCACGGGCCGCATCCAGATAGACCCGCGCCGTCAGCCAGGGCGACGCCGCCTTTGCCGCCGCCTCCATCGCTCGTTCATAGTGTTCGCGACAGCCCGACGGGTTGTACTGAGCCAATTCGATGATCGCCAATTTCCGGTGTAGCCATGCCGATCCGCCAGCACCGGATGTCCCTGAAAGTGCTCTCTCGTAATAGGAGCTGGCCTCTTCTTGCAGGCCCCTTTCAAAGGCCCGATCGCCGGCGATCTCGAAGTAGGGCGCAGCCTCCTGCGTACGCCCCCCGGCTTCGAGGTGTGTCGCCGCCTCTCGGGCTTCTCCTCTCCCCCTGCTCCAATCGCGGGCCATCTGTTCGCCGATGCGACGATGCAACGCCCGTCGCCACTCCGGGCTGAGCATATCCACCACCGCTTCGGCCAGATCCCCGTGCACCCCGCGCACATAACGCCCCCGGGGCCTCAAATCCATTTCCACCAGATGCCGCCACTGCAGCGTCAGGAGAGTTTTGTCTGCCTCCTTTGCCGAACTGCCACCTCGCTCCAGCAATTTGCGGGCGCTCTCCCACGTCAATGGCCTCTCCATCAGCGCCATCAACTCCAGGCATTCCCGTCCCCCGGCCCCTACGGCCGTGATTCGGCGACGCAGCGACTCCCTCAAATTCGCCGGGACGCCTGCGGCCTCGATATCGTCTACCCGAGCATCCCAGCGATTGGCCGACTTCCTCCACAGCATTCCCGCATCGATGAGATACCGACACAACTCCTCGATATAAGCCGGCCTCCCGTCACAGGCCTCGGCCACCGAGTCGAGCCAGTCGTCACTGATCCGCTCAATTCCCAACTGATCGCGAAAGAAGGCCCGTACGTCCGACTTTCCGACCCCTTCAATGGGCAGAACCTGAACTCCCTTCTGGCGCGAAAAGCGCTGGTAGACCTCTCCGCGCTCCGTGGTGGCCACGATGGCCGGCCGACCAAAGGCCTTCGCCTCTCGATACCATTGGTGCAAAATTGCCAGCGACTCCTCGTCGGCCCCGTCGATATCATCGATGAAAAAGACCACCTTATAGGGAGCCAAAAACCCCACTGCGTCCTCAATGGCCGTATACATCCATCGCTCTGATTGCGCAGGGTCGTGTTCCGCAGCCACCGTAGCCTTGCCGAGGTTGCTCAGCAGCTTTCGCACCCACAGCGCAGGCTCATGCTTGTCCACCCCCATCACGCCGTGACTTCGAGCCACCTCCATGATGCGATCCACCATCTCGCACAACAAACCGTAGGGACCGGTCTTCTCCTCACACTGATGTGAGAGCACCAGATGACCGCTGAGCTTCGAGGAAGCCTGCACGTCGTGGAGCAAACGACTCTTTCCGACCCCCGCTTCTCCCCGAATCAGGTACATCTGACCCAGCGACGGGTCGGTCCCCATGGACAACCACTCCAGAATCAGATCGTCCTCTTCGATGCGCCGCGACAGAATTCCACGCTCGAAATACCCCTGAATCACCGGCGCCGCCGCCACGTCCAGAGAATTTGCCATCTGCCCGACGGAGCGCTCCTCCACCTCCCCCACGTCTGCCGCCAGGGCCTGCAATGCCTCCCCGGCGTCCACATATCCCACGTCCGGAAGTTGGCGCAGTAGCGCCATCGTAAATCGACTCAACTCCAGCGGAACGTCCTCGTTGAGCCGATGGGGCTCCGGGGGCCGAAAATCCTCCTCCGTCGGTGGGGGATCTTCCTTGCTCCGCGGCCCGAAGGGCAGCACCCCGCACAGCGCGTAGTACAGCGTAACCCCCAGGCTGTAGAGATCGGAGCGCTGCTCCGCCTTATCGCCCCGTATGATCTCCGGTGCCATATACGAGCGCGTCCCTCCTCGCAGAGTGTCCCGTTTCGGGTTCATGCTCGACAGTCCGAAGTCCACCACCTTCACCATCGGCTTTGCCGAGGCGTCGTCGAGCCACAACAACATCACATTCGCGGGCTTGATGTCGCGATGAATCATCCCCATACCGTGCAAATAGGCCAGCCCCTGCAAGATCTGAAGGGTCGTATCGATGAGAGCCTCCGGATCCAGCAGTGCCCGCGCGTCCTGCAGACTGAACCCGTCGATATACTCCTCGGCCAGAAAGACCCCTCCGTCCGGAAGGGTCCCGTAGTCGTAGACCTTCACCAGATTGGGGTGGTTCAACTTCGACAGGATCTCGAACTCCCGGCGCAACATCTTTCCCTGCACCGTCTCGCAGGCCTCGGCGCTCAGTACCTTCAGCGCTGCATCGCGGCCGCCCTCCAACAAGTCTTCGGCTAGATATACCGATCCTCCCGCGCCCCGGCCCAGAGGCTTTTTATAGGCGTAACGACCGGCGAAGATCTTCTTCGACTCCCCCTTCCCCTTTCGTTTTCCCGATCGCTTGCTCATTAACCTATTTTTTTCGGTTTGCTGTTCCTCTTCACCATGCCACGGGACCGCTTGTTCCTCAATGGCTCATTTGCTGTTTGAGGCCCCATTTCGATCGCTTTCACCCCGCTCGGTCATCATGGCTATTGCAATATGAAGTTTTTTACAACTCACGGGTTCCCTTTTGATGAGACTTCCCTCAATATTACCAACAGGTTACACTCCTACCGCAACCGTGTTCAGCTGATGTTCCACAAATGCGCCACGAATGCTCTAGGAAATGATCTGCACACCTGATGAGGTTCCCCAATAGAGGCTTCAATTTGATTGCTCTTGGCCTCATATGAAGGACTCCCGGCGGGAGTCACTTAGATGATGGATGGTTGTCCGAAGTTTGGCCGCTGTGACCTCGCGTCACGGCCAACCTGGATTTTTTGACGCTGTCTATTGTCGAGTGAGTCCGCGCCATGATTGCGGCCATCTACATCTACGCTTCTCGCCTGGTCTATGGCTTCGCCATCGCCGTGGCCTGCTTTATCGTCGCCAGCTTCGTCCACGATGAAATCCATACCTCACACCTGCAGGCACGACTTATCTCCGGGGAGGCCCAACGGCATTTTTATTGGCTCGAAGAAGGGACTGCCTCGCATCGAGTTTCCACCCCCGACGGGCCTCTCGATCGCCAGCGAGGGTATACTGAGATTCCCCGTTGGACCCAGCGCCTGAGCAAGGGAGACTTCGAAGTCACCTGGCAAGCCGGCGTCTCCCCGCCGATGGCTGCCGCCACGGAGCGCGGCCTCTATCCTGCCTACGACCCCACTCACCAGGCCGGATTGACGATCATTGGAAGAGACGCTTCCCTGCTTCACGAACACCGCACGCCCGGGAAAATCTTCGACGACCTCGACGACCTGCCCGATCTATTGGTCAAAACCCTGTTGTTCATCGAGAACCGCCAACTGCTGGAGCCTGGTTTCGACCACCGAAACCCCGCTGTGGAGTGGCAGCGCTTCGCCCACGCCTTCATCGCCCTCGTCAGACGGGAGGCCGGTGTCGACGACGAGCATTTCGGTGGAAGCACGCTGGCAACACAACTTCAGAAATTTCGCCACTCTCCGGGCGGAGTCACGGCCGACGAAAAGGAAAAAATTCGCCAGATGGCCAGCGCCTCACTTCGCGCCTATCGCTTCGGTCCTCGCACAGCAGAACACCAGCGTCTGCTGGTCCTGGATTACCTCAACGGCGTTCCCCTTGCGGCCTCGCCAGGCTATGGCGAAGTTCAGGGACTGCCCGACGGGCTGCGGGTGTGGTTCGGCGCCGACCCCGATGAGGTCTTGGAGAGCCTGCAGCGCCTGGAATCCACGAAGGACACAGCCTTTGTCACAGCCGAGGACGCCCGTGCTTACCGTATGGTCTTGAGCCTCTTTCTCGCCCAGCGTCGACCGACCTACTATCTGGTGGCAGCGCCGAAAGAGCTCGCCGAGTTTACCGATTCCTACCTGCGGGTTCTGGCCGGCCAGGAGGTCATCAGCCCGGCTCTACGCGACGCCGCCCTCGCCGAAGATGCCCCCATTCTTGCGCGCGCCCCGGCGCCGGCTCGACCGGACTTCGTGGAGCAGAAGGCCGTCGACGCCGTGCGAGCTTCACTGCTGAACGCCCTCGACGTGACCGACCTCTACAGCCTGGACCGCTACGATCTCTACGTCCAGAGCACCATCGACGGCAGGGCCCAGCGAAAGATCAGTCAGATGCTGCGGCGCATCGACGACCCGGAGTTCATCGAAGAACACCAACTCTATGGCCATCGCCTCCTTCACCGCGACGCACCGCTCGAGGAGTTGACCGTCAGCTTCACCCTTTTTGAGCGAACCCCCCGCGGAAACGCCCTTCGCATTTTGGCCGATAACCATGACCAGCCCCTGAATATCAACGAGCACGTCAAGCTCGATCTGGGCTCCACGGCAAAACTTCGCACCCTGGTGACCTATCTCGAAGTCGTAGAGATGCTGCACCACGAACTGGCCCCGAAATCAGAGGAGGAACTCCGGCAGATCGCCCGCTCCGCCCCGGACGGCCTTCGCCGCTGGACGGCTCAGACCCTGGCCAACAGCGACGAGCCATCACTGGAAAACACCCTTCAGGCGGCCATGAACCGCCAGTACTCCGCAAGTCCCGATCAGACCTTCTTTACCGGCGGCGGCCTCCACCGATTCTCCAACTTCGAGCACAGGCGAAATCACACCCAGTCCGTCCACGAAGCATTTCGTCACTCCGTAAATCTCGTCTTCATCCGCATGATGCGCGACATCGCCGACTACTATATGTGGCTCGATCCCCAGCGCATGGAGAAGGTACTGGGCGATGAAGATACCGAAGAGCGCCGCTACCTCCTGTCGCGCTTCGCCGATCGAGAGGGGGCGTATTTCCAGGGCCAATTCTTCCCGAAATACGCCGGCCTGCCACCGGAGCAGATCCCGGCGACCGTCGTCGACGGCCGCAATCTGAGCCCGGCCAGCCTGGCCATGATTGCCATGATCTTTTCCGATCAAACGCCAGAGGGCCTGCGCCAATTCGTAGAGGAGCATGGGGGATACTCTCCCGACGACAACGCGATCGAACGCTGGTTCAACCGCTACCATACAGACGTCCTGAACTGGCAGGACCGCGGCCACCTCACCCGCATCCATCCCCTGGAGTTGTGGATCGCCTCCTGGCTCTACGATCACCCCGAGTCGACGTTCTCACAGGCCATCGTCGCCTCCCGGGACGTGCGCCAACAGGTCTATCAATGGCTATTCCGCACCCGTTCCCGAGCCCGCCAGGACCAGCGTCTGCGGATCGTCCTCGAAGAGGAGGCCTTTGATCAGATCCACCACACCTGGCGCCGCCTTGGTTACCCCTTCGACGACCTCGTGCCTTCCCTGGCGACCAGCATCGGCTCCAGCGCCGATCGTCCCCTGGCGCTGGCCGAATTATTGGGGATCATCCAGAACGATGGCGTGCGCCTGCCGGAAGTGCGCGTCGACGCCCTGATCGCCGCCCCCGAAACCCCCTATGAGACGCGCTTCGAGCGCCTCCCTCACGCTTCGGGAGAAAGACTACTCTCCAAACCGGTCGCCCGAACTCTCCAGAACGCCCTGGTGGACGTGGTCGAAAAGGGAACGGCCCGCCGCATTCGGGGACAACTGCATGACAGTAAAGGCAACGCCATCGTCGTCGGAGGCAAGACCGGCACCGGTGATCACGACCACAAGGTCTACGACGGCTTGCGGCTCATCGAATCCCGGCCGGTCCATCGCACGGCGACCTTCGCCTTCTTTCTCGACGACCGTTTCTTCGGCACCATCACCGTCTTCGTCTCCGGTGAACCGGCCGGCCAGTTCCGCTTCACCAGTGCCCTGCCCACGATGTTGCTGAAGACCATCTATCCCGAGTTCGCTCATCTCATTGAAGGAGCCGGCGTTGACGACGGCCCCCTGGCCTCCACCGGCCCCGGCCAACCCCTCACGCTCGCTGCTCTGGGCAAAGCCCCCGTAGTTACCGCCGCCCCAGACGATCAACCTCTGCTCACCGCCACGTCATCTCTGTTGACGGCGGACTCCCTGGACTGGGAATCAGCGCTTGCCCCCGACCCCCTTCGAGGCTTCGAGTCCACCGGACGCACAACTTCCGACTCCCCCCCCTTTGACTGGGACGACCTATTTCAACTCCCCCTCGCCCCCGAGGACGATGACGCCGATGAAGAACCCTCCGCTTAAATGATCGATTTTCCCTGATTTACGCTCCTTCAGCATTGCCCGAAGCCTTCACCGTCGTTAGTGTGGATAGACTGACTGCGACTGGAGAATGCGACAATGCGACAGCCTGGCCCTTTGAGTTTATCCCTTCCCCTGATTCTTATATTCTTTCTGGTGGCCACCGGTTGTAGTGCGTCACCGGTCGAACCCCTCCCGCCCGGTGGAGACAATGACGCCGGCATCGATCACGACGCCGATCTCGACCCTGACGCCGATCTCGAGCCCGACACCGATGTGTCGGTCGAGCCCGACGCCGATACCGGCCCGGGACTCGTAGGCGAAGGCGACGATGGCTTCCTTCTTCGCGGCACCGTCCTGACCCTGGAGGGCGTCCTCGATCCCGGCGAGGTTCTCGTCGACGGCGAACTCATCGTCTGCGTCGACACCGATTGCTCCGCCGAAGCCGAAATGGGCGACTTCGCCGTCATCGAGACCGGCGGCGTCATCTCACCGGGGCTTGTGGACGCTCATAATCACCTTCCCTACAACTTCCTTCCCCCCTGGTTTCCAAACCCACAGACCGTCTTCAATAACCGCTATGAGTGGGCCGACGAGGCCGCATACCGCGACCACATCGCTCCCTACGCCGACAACCGCATGAGGGGCACTCACTATTGCCCGGCCGCCAAATGGGGCGAGCTTCGATCGCTGCTCCACGGCACCACCACCATTCAGGGCCAGTCCTTTCAGCAGCGCTGTGTCGACTGGGCGGTCAGAAACGCCGACCACTATCACGGGCTACAGCACAATCACCTTCGCACCTCCATCGACTCCCCGCTCAACTTCACCGACGATCAGGCTCAGAACTATATCGACAGCTTCCTCGACGAGAATAACCCCGTCACCCGTCTGGCCATCCACATGGCTGAGGGCCACTCGGGCCACGGGATCGAGGACGAATTCGAATCCTTCGCCGGCCGTGACGAACGAGAGAACCGCCACGCCGGCGTCTCCCTTCTGGAATACGGAACGGCGCTCCTCATCCACGCCGTGGCCCTGACGCCGGCTCAGCTCGAAGAGGCCTATTTGCACGACGCCCATATCGTCTGGTCCCCGTCGAGCAATTTTCATCTCTATGGCGAGGGGATGACCGCCGACATCGAGACCATCCTCGAGTTCGACATTAACACCGCCCTCGGCCCGGATTGGACGGTCTCCGGGGCCTTCGACATGCTCGAGGAGATGCGCGTGGCCTACGATTACGGACAGCAACAGGGAATTGACGCCCTGACCCCACAGCGCATCTGGGAGATGGCCACCTGGGGGGGCGCAAAGGCCGTCGGGCTTCACGAATTCATCGGCCGCCTCGAGCCGGGCTATCACGCCGATATCACCATCTTTTCTCCCGTCGACGACGATCCCTACCGCGCCGTTGTCGACAGCCGGTCTGCCGATATCGAATTGGTCCTCATCGATGG
>SLPW01000026.1 GCA_007131755.1 Myxococcales bacterium
CGATCTGGACCGCTCCCGGCTTTCCCATGGCCATCATCGACATGGACGTCGAGATATACGCCGAAAGAGCCGGCGATGAAGTCACGGCGATGACCTTCATAAAAAGCGACGACGCAGAATTTCTCACCAGTTCACTGGAGCATCGATCGAACACAAGAGATGCCGGCGGCGAGGAGTTATTGGCTGCACGACTCGCCACGTCCGGTCCCGTCGTTCAGCTCTCATCCTCCGACGGGGCGGCGGGCCGACTCGTTGAAGGTCCGGACGACCACATCGCCATCCAGTGGACCCTCTGGCCCGGCGACGAAACCGTCTCCGGCTGCCTGGAGGAAGACGCCCGGGCACATGCCTCGCTGCGCCTGATCGTCCATTTCGGCGACCATCCTCTGGTCGCTCCACTTCCGGTGCCGGCAGATGCGACCGCCTTGGGGACCCCCATCTTCGTCGACGCCACGGCGACCACCGGCGATCCCTGGGTCGACGGCACCGCCCGCGACGCCGAGGATCTGGCCCTGCGCCTGAGAAGCCTCGCCTTCGGCCACTCCGACCGCGAAGACCCGCGCTACGGCAACGGCGGACTGCTCGCCACCGATATGGGCGCCGTCTTCGCCATCCCACCCACCTGGTGGGACGAGGAGCCCATTCGAGCCCTGCGCCGTTCCCTGGAGGGCACGGCCATCGAGATCATCCCCGAGGCCGACCTCGATATCGGGGAACGCCACACCACGGGGGCGTTGATGACCGATGGTGGCGATTGTTCCATCTTCACCGACGCCGCCGCACCGAACCGATTCGAATTGATTCCGGTGACCACCAACTCCTCGAGCTATCCCTTCCACAACGGTCTTTCCTCGCCACTTCCTCCGGTGATCGACGTCGGAAAATCTCCTCGCCACCGAGACTCCGTCCTGGCTCGCCAATTCGAAACGGGACGCACAGAATCCCTCCTCTCCGCCGGCTCTTACCGCGCCCTGGTCATCCCTGTCGTCGCCACCCGCAATCCGCTGGTTGACGTCTTCGAAAACAATATCCTCAGCCCCGAGCGCCACGGACAGTGGACGCTGCACGAAGACCTCACCCGCGAATTCGTCCGACGCGAATTGAACGACGCATCGCTCTCCCTCCAAACCCTCAGCTTCCGCGACCTGCTCGATCACCGCCGCCGCCACCGCAGGGCCCTCCCCTACTTCAAACCCGATGGCACTCTAAATCTGGCTACCCCCGAAAACGACGCTCCCTACCACCTTTACGCCCTCGGACGAGCCTCCGAGCTCCACACCGCCACCGAGCGACGCAGCTCGCAACTCGCCACCTGGCTCCACGATCCCCACACACCCGCCACCCTCGACACTCCCCCGAAAGCCATCGATATCCTCGTCGAGTAATCCCAACTCGTTCTCGCTCTCGGTCTCGCTCTCGGTCTCGCTCTCGGTCTCGTTCTCGGTTTCGTTCTCGGTTTCGTTCTCGGTTTCGTTCTCGGTTTCGTTCTCGGTTTCGTTCTCGTTCTCGTTCTCGTGGTCGAGCTCAAGGCCGATTCCGACCTCGCGGCCGATTCCGAGCTCGAGGCCGATTCCGACCTCGCGGCCGATTCCGACCTCGCGGCCGATTCCGAGCTCGAGGCCGATTCCGAGCTCGAGTTCGAGCTCGAAGAACCCCGGGATGTCCCGTAGACCCTACCACTCACCACAGTCCCATCACCCCAACTCCCCTGCTACCTCCTCAATCACCTTCTTCGACCACTCGTCGACGGGCTCCTTTCGGGCCTCCTCCAACAACCTGCGCGCCTCCTCGGGCCGACCTCTTCGCTCCACCACCATCGCCCGCAGCGCTTTCAGCTCCCCGCGCCGGGCCGGCATATCGCGCCCGATGGGCTCTTCCACGAGCCGAAGAAGGGCCAACACCTCTTCACTGTCCTCGTCCTCCGCCTCGAATTGCACCATCGCCAGGACTCGACATAGGACCAGCCGGGGATGTTTGCCGTTTCTCCAGATCCCGTCTTTCATTCTCTCTCGGTAGCGCTCCAGATCCCCCTCTCTTAGCGCCAACTCCGCCTCACACCCAAGAAGCGCCACCTCCTCGCCACGGGCCCGTTTCGTCTTCTCTCGGCCGCTGACCACCAATTTTTCGGCCCCGTCGCGATCGTCGTTGCGAAGGGCCAATTCGAAGAGCCACCGCCTTGCCTCCACCGAATAAGGATGGGGGAGCTTTCGGTGCTGCCCGGCCAGGATCTCCGATGCTCTGTCGTATTCTCCCAGCCCGATATGGCCCTTGGCACAAATGACGCGCTGATTCGCCGCCTCCCTGCGGCTTCGCACCAGTGACGGGGTCATCCGACGTCCCCCGTACTCCAGGGCCTCCTCGTAGGCCCCCTGGTTGAGCAAATATCTTCCGACGTGATTTCGAAGCACCATATGCAAGATCAGCAATCCGTAGGGCGGCAACAACAACCAGATCGCCCGCGACACGAAGAACTCCGCCCACTCTTCCCAGCCCGGAAGAAAGGCCAGAGCCACTCCCACGAAATAGGTCAACGCAAGTCCGAGCCCGATCCCCCCCGTCCAGGTGACTGCTACCGGATATAATCGCCGCAACACCGTCCTCTCCACTCATACCCAAAACCACAATTCTTTTGCCCGCCCCCCGGCAACCAACCCAACACCCAGTACCGAGCACCTAATAGTACAACGTCACTTAGCATTCGGTGCCCGACGTCAACGGGGCCGACGGTAACTTTCTTGGGCCTTTCGTTTGTACTGATACTGCCCGTTCGACCACTGCTCCACA
>SLPW01000316.1 GCA_007131755.1 Myxococcales bacterium
AGAGGGGGCTAGAGGGGAGAGGCGTCGATCTCGATCACCAGGGTCATCTCCTCGGCATTGCGCAGTGTCCCCATCGGGCCTTTATAGGGAGTAAGCCCGAGATCGGAGTGGGTAATGTCGACTCGCCCGGAGACTTGAAGCTGAGGAGAAAACTCAATGGAGACGGGAAATTCGAATTCGAAGCGGCGGTGGCGCACGGACATGCTGGCGTCGAGAATCCAGGTGGAGTCGTCGTCGGCGGCGCGGGCCCCGTCGACGCGAAAATCGATATTTCCGTAGCGCTCGGCGTGGAGTTGATCTTTGGCGAGCATATTCTTTCGGGTGGCCTTGCGATCCTTTTTGGAGACCTTGCCCTTAAGGCCGACGCGCTTGCGGTCATCCTTGTCGTCGACGACGAAGGCGTAGACGGGAAAGCTCAACGCAAAGCGAAGCTCCTCCGGGCGCCCGGGGTCGATGGTGACGGTGGAGGTGAATTCGTCGGCGCGCACCACGTGGTCGTGACCGAGCCGCGATAGCAATCGGCTGTCGTCGTTTCGCACGATGATGGCCGCGAAGGCGTTGGCGTGATGAAGCCGGTATCGTCGGGTGCTCATGGGGAGTAGAGGTCCTGACAGCTCGGAAGAGGTGATGGGCGACGACAGCGCAGCGGGGGTGACGAGCTCATTCGGCGCCCTGCGGCACGGGGTCGTAGGTGGTCTTGCGGCGCCGCAGGCGGGCCCGTCCCGGGGTAGAGACGAGCGATCCCTTTGCGCCGGCGCCGAGATTTGCGGCGTTGGCCTCGTCGGTGTCGATATGCATTTCGAGGCGGAAATCGGGAGAGACACGCACCAGGACGTCGCCGAAGACCAGATCCCGATCGCTGCCGTTGACGGCAACCTCGACGACATCGCGGTCGTTGACGCCGAAATGCTCGGCGTCGTCGGGAGTCATGTGGATGTGGCGCCAGGCGCAGATGACACCCTTACGAAGTTTGACTCTTCCCTTTGGCCCCTCCAGCAGAATGCCGGGCGTATTTTCGATATCGCCGGAGGCGCGCACCGGAGCGTCGACGCCGAGGCGGAATTCGTCGGTGCGGGCGATCTCGAGCTGATCGATATTGCGCGGCGGCCCGAGGATGCGCACCGATTCGATGGTGTCCTTGGGGCCGACGACGCGGACCGTCTCCTCTGCGGCATATTGCCCGGGCTGGGAGAGGTCGTTTCGCGGCGTCAATTCGTATCCCTCACCGAAGAGCTCTTCGACGGTCTCCTGGCGCAGGTGTAGATGGCGGGCGGAGACGGCGACCGGGATGGGTCGGTGCTGGGTGGTGCAATCGCGCTTGAGCACCAATTGGGCCGTATCTTCGGCGATGGCCCGGGCCTCGTCGGTGCGCACGGCCAGGATATGGGCCCGGCTGTGGGGAGCGGAGATGCGCTGGACCGGTGTGTCGTCGCTGGCCACGGCGTCTCGATTTGCGTCCTCGTCGAGATGGGCGCCCAGAAATTGGAGGCGCTGGGCGACGCGGTGGCGAATCAGAGCGCTATTCTCACCGATGCCGGCGGTAAATACGATGGCGTCCACTCCTCCCATCAAGGCGGCGTAGGCGCCGATATATTTACGCAGCCGGTGGGCGAAGACCTGGATGGCAAGGCGGCAGCGCTCGTCGCCCTCGGCGGAGCGTTCGATGATGTCGCGCATATCGTTGTTGAGACCCGAGAGGCCGGCGAGGCCGCTCTGCTCGTTGAGAATCTCGTCGAGCTCGTCGACGCTCAGATCCTTTTTGCGCATGAGATGGATCAGCAGGCCCGGGTCGACGTCGCCGCTGCGGGTGCCCATGACCAGCCCCTCCAGGGGCGTCAGGCCCATGCTGGTCTCCACGGAGCGTCCATACTCGACGGCGCAGACGCTGGCGCCGTTTCCGAGATGGCAGGTGATGAGCCGAAGGTCGCGCAGATCGGCGTCCAGGTACTCGGCAGCCCGGTTCGCCACGTAGCTGTGGCTGATGCCATGAAAGCCGTAACGGCGAAGGTCGAGCTCGTCGCTCAACTCGCGCGGAAGGGCATAGGCTCGGGCTCGTTTGGGAAGGGTGGAGTGAAAGGCGGTGTCGAAGACGGCGACGTGGTCGACGTCGGGCAGCACACTGCGGGCAGCGCGGATGCCGGACAGATTGACCGGATTGTGAAGCGGCGCAAGATCGATGAGCTCTTCGATGGCCGATTCCACCTCGTCGTCGATTCGTACGGGATGACGAAAGCGATCGCCGCCGTGGACGACGCGGTGGCCCACGCCGGCGATGGTGACGTCGTCGTCCAGACTTTCGATAAGGCGGGGAAGAGCGATCTCCAGAGCCTGGCAGTGATCGGCGTCGGCTACCCCAAGCGGGGCCCTCTGCCCGTCCAGATGAATCTCGGGCTCGGCGTTGCCCAGCCGCTCCACGCTCATACGGGCCGCCGATCGTCCCGTGGCGTGATCGAGGACGTCGACCTTGATGGAGGAACTACCGCAGTTGATGACGAGGATATGCATGGGAGAGCTCTCGTGATGCCGGGCAATGATCGGGGATCGTCACGTCGGGGCATAGACTTCCATAGGCCAGCGCTGCTGGCAACAAGAGACGGACGGGAGGGGTCCGCCGTAAATTCCATCCCTGCAGCGAAGCCAATTGATCCTCCCCGTGAAGAATGAACGGGGAGGTGGGCCCAGGCCTCAACGTTGCCCACAACTTGGAATGCTCGATCCCTGGCCCTGGCCCTGTCCCCGGCCCGGGCCCGAAGTAATCCCTGCCCATGTCCTTGCCCTTGCT
>SLPW01000011.1 GCA_007131755.1 Myxococcales bacterium
CCTTCCTCGCCAGCACCTTCCTCGCCAGCACCTTCCTCGCCAGCACCTTCCTCGCCGACACCTTCCTCGCCATCATCGCCCTTTGAGCCGATCTCATCGCAACCGGCCATGGCACTCATGGCCAGGATTAACGACGCTATAAGAATCTGCATCCATCTTCGTTTCTTCATCCATACTCCTTCTCGTTCATTTCATCCATTTGACGCCATCTACTTGCACGCCCATTGCGACGCCATCTACTTGCAAGCCCATTGCGGTGAGTACCACATCCGGCCTGCGTGAAGCCATGGGAACTCGCTCCTTCTCAGCTCTCGACGACCCGGATTGAGGCCTTTGAATCCAACCTCCCGCAAATGCCTGCGAATATCTGAGGGCGAGTGAGTCGACGCCACGCCCCCCGAAGACATTATGGAACTCGACCAGTGGCAGTTCGTCGTCGAGGTCTACGACCCCGATGCAAGCGACGATCAGATGGCGATCTACGTCGACGACATGGACAATCCGGCGGGTGCTGTGCCTGTCGTGGCCATGCTGTTCTTCAACTCCTCCGGCTGTCATCTCGTCGTTGACGAGTCTCACCTGCAGGATCCCGATACGGAAGATACGGCCACGGACGTCTTCGACAGCGATTTTGACTCCGCACTTGACACGGCGCCGGCCTCCCCGCCCGGCGATCGAAGGACGGTTTATTGCGGACCTCATTCATTGGCTAGGGCGCGTAGACGGCACCGCACAACTTATCGTCCAGGCAGTTCGGGTGTGGTTCGATAGCTTCGGGATCTGTGTCCGGATCGTCACCGGTGGCGATGAGATTCCAATAATAGGTCTGATGGGACTCCAATTTGCCGTCCTCAGCGCGCGTGGCGCTGCACTGCGTGCACTGGCCTCCCTCGCTACCCTCGCAGGACCACTGCACGGTGGCCCCTGGTGTGGGAAAGGACGGATCGACATGGGCCATCCGACGGACTCCAGCAGCAACCGGGTAGGAGCAACGCCGTGAATGAAGTCCGTGACCCGGGACTCCCAAACGACGGTCGGTCGGGGCTACACCAGGGGCGAACGGTGTTGTGGAGTTTTCCGACCACCATGGCAGACACCCCAAAAGGTCCATCGCTTGTTGCCGATCTGACAACATGGCATCCTCTGTACATCACTCGCCACCGAAGATGCGGAAAGATCTATGAAGACAGGCACAGGATTTCGGCGCTTAGTTGCCCTTGCCGGCAGTGTCGGCTTAATCGCCGTCGCTGCGGCGTGTACTCCAGCGCTCACCCAGCCGGAGCAGGCCGACACCGACATGGAGGGCGATGCTCCCGATCAGCCTTCCGATGTCGATCCGGCAGACGACACCGGTCAGAAGGAAGGCGACACTGGCGAGCAGGTCGACGACGTGGACGACCGCGATCGCTGCGGGCGCACTCCCTCGGACCGGTACCCTGCGCTGCTCATCGTCAGCGACGGGTTGAGGCCGGACTACGTCACACAAGACCTGATGCCAAACGTCTACGCACTGGCTCAAGACGGCGTGTGGGGCGAGAGGAGCTATGCGGCCCTGCCGGCTCTGACCCGGGTCAACGCTCCCACGATCAGTACTGGGAGCTACCCCAGACGCCACGGTATGGTGGGCAATAGACTCTACATCCCGGAGGTCTCGGACCAACCCTTTAGCAACGGGGGCGCCTCCAACCTGCGGATGCTCGACGAAGAGACCGACGGTGAGATGATCACCAACCGATCCATTGGCGAGATTTTGGACGAGGCCGGGCTGGAGTACTTCGTCACCGGATCCGGCGGATCGGGCAACTCCTTGCTTCAGAATCCCCGCGAGTCGGGACGCGGGATCTGGGTGGCGAATAGCAACGGCTTCTTCGTCCCTGCCGACCAGCGCGACGAGGCGCTCGACATCATCGGCCCCATCGACCCGGATACCACGCAGAGGACGAAGTGGGCGGCCCAGTCCTTGATCCACCACACCACTGAGCGTGATCCCCCGGATGTCACCGTGATGTGGATCAACGAGACCGACGCCCGAGGGCACGAATTCGGCGTCGGTGCTCCGGAGACCCTCGGGGCAGCCTCCCATGTGGATGAGCAGATCGGCCTGGTCCTCGACGCCCTGGAGGCTGCGGGCCATCAATTCAACATTTTCTTGACCAGCGACCATGGATTTACGACCAACGCCGGCGGCTTCTCCGCCGGACGTATCCTCCAAGACACCGGGCTCGACGAGGGCGTCGTCGCCGTCAGTAGCTCTCTATACCTCGACGAGTCCGCCCAGCAGAATCTGGAGGCCATCGTCGAGGCGTTCCGAGCTGACGAGACGGTGGGCACCATTTACACCCGTCCGGGACCAGACGGGGCTGTCGTACCCGGCACCTTCTCCTTGGAACTCATCGGCCTCGACCATGAGCGAGGGCCCGACCTGCATGTGATGCCAGCCTGGTCGGACGAAGAAAACGAGTTCGGCCACGCCGGCATCACCACCAGGGGCGGCTCCAACGTCGCTACCCACGGTATCGACAGCCCCTACGATCTGCGGATCCCCTTCGTCGCCGCCGGCCCTGACATCAAGGAGGGCCTTACCTTGACCAACCCCACGGGCAACGTAGACTTCGCGCCCACCCTCCTCTACCTGCAGGGCCTCTCCCCCCCGGAGGAAATGGACGGCCGCGTGCTCTGCGAAATCCTCACCGACGGCCCCGAGCCCGAAAGCATCCACGTACACGCCCAGACCCACGAGACAACGGCCAGCCTCGGAGGCGGTTTGCGCTACACCTCCCA
>SLPW01000078.1 GCA_007131755.1 Myxococcales bacterium
CACCACAGGGGTTTTACCCGCCGCCCGTCTTTACGCCACTCACTTCCAACTGCTAAAACCGAGGCCAGAAACGACTTTCAGCTCCCCCCTTTCCTGCGCCCCGGACTTTAGCCATGGCCCGTGCCTCCGAAAAAGACATCCTCCGCCTCGGCCGCGACATCTTCGACGAGATGAAGGGTCAGACACCGTCCATCTTCAGCGCCAGCCGATGGCGCGAGAAGATGATGGAGTGGTCCATGAACGACGAGGCCTTCAAGGTCGAGATGTTCCGCTTCGTCGACGTCTTCCCCACCCTTCGCGACCACGTGCAGTTGGCCGAGCATATCCAGGAGTATTTCTGCCGCCCCGAGCAGGATTTTCCCTCCACCTTTCAGTGGGGCCTGTCGAAGGTCAAACCCGAGAGCTGGATCGCCAAAAAAGCCTCGGGTCAGATCGAAAAGCAGATCGTGGGCATGGCCGAACAATTCATCGCCGGCACCGACGCCGCCGAGGCACTGGACACCCTCAAATCCATGTGGGTCGACGACGAATTTGCATTCACCCTGGATCTTCTCGGCGAGGCGACGGTGAGCGAGGCCGAAGCCGAGACCTATCTGGAGCGATATAACGAGATTCTCGACACCCTCTGCGCCGAGGTCTCGGAGTGGCCGGAGCGGCCGGAACTCGAACAGAGCTCAACGGGAAAAATCCCGAGGGTCAACGTCTCCGTCAAGATCTCCTCTCTATACAGCCAGCTCGACCCCATCGATCCCGAGGGAAGTGTGGAGGCCGTCAAAGAGCGGCTTCGGCCGCTATTCAAGAAGGCCAAAGACCGCGGCGCCTTCATCAACCTCGACGTGGAGCAATACAAATACAAAGACCTGACCTTCGATGTCTTCAAGAGCCTCCTCGAAGAGGAGGAATTCAAGGACTTCGAGCACGCCGGCATCGTCTCCCAGGCCTATCTTCGCGACAGCTACGAAGACCTCAAATCACTGGCCAAGTGGGCCAAGAAGCGCCGCACGCCCGTCACGGTCCGCCTCGTCAAGGGCGCCTACTGGGACTACGAGACCATCCACGCCGAGCAGGAGGGCTGGCCCATTCCCGTCTATACCCAGAAATGGGAGACCGATCAGAATTACGAGCGCTGCACGGAGCTACTTCTCGACAAGCACAAATATATCCGATGCGCCATCGCCTCCCACAACGTGCGCAGCATCGCCCACGCCATGGTCTACGCCGACGCTCGAAAGCTCGATAAGAGCGATATCGAATTCCAGATGCTCTTTGGGATGGCCGAGCCCATGAAGGCCGTCATCCGAAAGAGGGGCTATCGCCTTCGAGACTACGTGCCCATTGGCGAGATGATCCCGGGCATGGCCTATCTGGTGCGCAGGTTGCTGGAGAATACGTCCAACGAGAGCTGGCTTCGCATGAGCTTCGTCGAGGGTGAGAGCCTCGATCGCCTTCTCAGCGCCCCCGAGCCGCCTCCCGGCGCCTCGGAGAGCACGGCCGATCCCAAGCACGGGCCGATCACGGAGCACGGCTTCAAAAACGAGCCCCTCCGAGACTTCTCGAGGGCCGATCATCGCCAGATGATGGCCGTCGCCGTCCAATCCGTTCAGGGCCAACTCGGCCAGTCCTATGATGTGGTCATCGGCGGGGAAACGGTGAGCGTGAGCGACGAAATGGTGAGCCACAATCCCAGCAATCCGGACCAGGTCGTGGGCCGCGTGGCGAGCGCCGGCGTCGAAGAGGCAAAAGCCGCCATCGAGGCCGCAAAGCGGGCACAGTCGAAGTGGGCCGCCACCTCCGCCGACGAGCGCGCAGACTATCTCTTCGCCGTAGCCGATAAGATGCGCCAGCGCCGTGACGAATTGGCGGCCTGGATGGTCTGGGAGGTGGGCAAGATCTGGCGCGAAGCCGACGCCGACGTCTGTGAGGCCATCGATTTTTGCGACTACTACGCCCGCGAGATGAAGCGCATCGGCACCCCACAAAGGCTGGGCAGACTCCCTGGTGAGCTGAACCTTCTGGAGTATCAACCCCGGGGAGTGGCCGCCGTCATCGCCCCCTGGAATTTCCCGCTGGCCATCCTCACGGGCATGACCATGGCCAGCGCCGTCACGGGCAATACGGTGGTCGTAAAACCCGCCGAGCAATCGCCGGTCATCGCCGCCAAAATGTTCGAGATCTGTCAGGAGGTGGGCTTTCCCCCGGGAGTCATCAACTTCCTCCCCGGCCCTGGCGAGTCCGTGGGCAATCACCTCGTGGAGAGCCCCGACGTCGACGTCATCGCCTTTACGGGCTCCATGGAAGTGGGCCTCAACATCTTGCGAAAGGCCGGCGACACCCCGGCCATGCAGAACCACGTAAAGAAGGTAGTCTGCGAGATGGGCGGCAAAAACGCCATCGTCGTCGACGCCGACGCAGACCTCGACGAGGCCGTCCAGGGCGTCGTCCACTCGGCCTACGGCTTCCAGGGCCAGAAGTGCTCGGCCTGCAGCCGGGCCGTAGTCCACGAGTCGTGCTACGACGAATTCAAAGAGCGCCTCGTCGAGGCCACCAAGAGCATCGTCCTCGGCCCCGCCACCGACCCGGGCACCAAAGTCGGCCCCGTCATCGACGAAGAGGCAAAAGCCAAGATCGAGAGCTATATCGACATCGGAAAAAAGGAGGGAACCCTCCTCGTCCAGCGCGAAGTACCCGACACCGGCCACTTCGTCGGCCCCACCATCTTCGAGAATATCGACGTCGACGATCGGCTGGCCCAGGAGGAGATCTTCGGCCCCGTCC
>SLPW01000009.1 GCA_007131755.1 Myxococcales bacterium
GCAATCTTCATTCACTGCTCCAGGGTTGCGGCAAGAAACTCAGTGCGCAACGTTGTTGGGGAATTCTTCTCCTTTTGCTCCACCTGATCGCTGCGGAGGTACTGCTTATGAAAGCCATGTCGGTCGACCCCTCGGATCGCTCCCTTCAATGGACGGACCACCCCACCCCCGAACCCGGCCCCGGAGAGGTCCGCATTCGCGTGGCCGCCACATCCTGTAACCGCGCCGACATCTTGCAGCGCAGGGGTCTATATCATCCCCCCGAGGGCACGAGCGAGATCCTCGGCCTCGACGCCTCGGGGGTCATTGACGCCGTGGGCGCCGACGTCGACGGCTGGGAGATCGGCGACCGCGTATGCACCCTGCTCGCCGGCGGGGGCTACGCCGAATACGTCACCGCACCGGCCCCTCTTCTCCTCGAGGTTCCGGACACCATGGATATCGTCGAGGCCGCTGCCATTCCGGAGGTCTTCTTTACGGCCTTTCTCAATATCTTCCTCGAAGCCGACCACGAGCCGGGCCAAACCGTCCTCGTCCATGCCGCTGCCTCCGGTGTGGGCACTGCCGCCGTTCAACTCTGCCGCGCCTTCGACTCTCCCGTCTTCGGCACCGCCAGCCAGACCAAGCTCGACTTCCTCGAAGAGCTGGGCATCGATGCCGCCATCGACCGCCACAACGAGGAGTTTTCCGCTCGCGTCGACGAACTCACGGACACCCGCGGCGTCGACATCATTCTCGACCCCGTCGGGGGAGACTACTTTGCGCGCAATCTCCACTTACTCAAGCCCGGGGGCCGCCTGGTCATCATCGGCCTCCTCGGTGGCGGCGAGGGCGAAATCGCCCTCGGGCGCCTATTGATGCGCCGACTTCGCGTCATCGGATCCGTCCTTCGAAGCCGAAGTCTCGAGGAAAAATCTCAGATCGCCGAACAATTCCGCACCCGCGTCTGGCCTCTCTTCGACGATGGCACCCTCCAGCCGATCATCGACCGGCGCCTCCTCATCGAGGAGACCGAAAAAGCCCACCAACTCCTGCTCCACAACGCCACCATCGGCAAGATCGTTCTCATCGTCGACGACGATCTGTCGTGATTTACCCCGCCACCACCACATAGATCGCCGCCCCCAGAAGGGACAAAAAGGTCAATACCGCCAGCACTGCCGCAACCACCAGTCCTCGCCCGGCAGCCCGCGGCACGATCTGCTGCGGCCCACTTCCCCTCTTCTCACTGCCCTTATCCCCTCGCAGGGTATCCGTGACCCGCACGGGGCCGGAATCCCTTTTCTTCTGCTTGACCTTGTTGAGCCGCTCCAACTCCTCGGCGGGCAAGATATCCTCGGTACGCCACTCTCCCGTAGGATCGAGCTTTGCCCCTGTGATTCGGTTCTGCGGCACCGTCACCCGCTGAGACAATCCTCCGTCATCGAGCCCGGCGAGCCCGCTGGCCAGTCTCTTCGAATTCGCTTCCCCTCCCACGATCTCCTCGAAGGCCTTCAACGCCGATCCGGCATGGGCGTAGCGATTCTCCGGCTCTTTCTCCAGACAGGTCAACACGAACTCTTCGATCCCCCCTGGCAATTTGATCCCCTTGCGAGCCACCAACGGTGGCACCGGCTCGTATTGATGCTGTCGCACCATCTCCTGTGGGAGATTGGAATCGAAGGGAAGGCGCCCGGTGATCATCTCAAAGGCCAGACAACCCAGCGAATAGATATCACTTGCCGGCAACACATCCGTCTCTCCCCGGCATTGCTCGGGACTCATATAGGCGGGCGTGCCAAATAATAACCCTGCCCGTGTCCTTTGAGCGGCGTGTTGCCCCAGCAATTTGGCGATCCCGAAATCCAGCACTTTCACGATCTGCTCGTCACTGGTGCGCCGATAGGAGAGGATAATATTCTCCGGTTTTAGATCGCGGTGAACGATCTCCAGCGCATGTGCCTCGCGAAGGGCCATCAACACCTGACGCACCACCTCCACGATGGCATCGAACTTCAATCCCCTTCGCACTGCATGTCTAAGCGAGATCCCTGCCACGTACTCCATGGCGATGTACAGAAATTCCTCGTCGTCGTCATAGCCGAAATCATAGAGGGTCACGCAATTCGGATGGGACAACTTCGCCAGCACCTGCGCCTCACGAACGAAACGGGCTCGGTCGCCCACCCCGCTCCCATTCGCCAGCTCTCCGCTTCTGGTCTGGAACAACTTGATGGCCACCATTCGGTCCACCTGTGCCTGGTAGGCCTTGTAGACCACCCCCATCGAGCCCTTTCCCAAAATTGATGCGACGATAAAGCGATTTCCCAGTCTGCGTCCCAGCCAGGGATCATCGCTATGGCTGTAGAAATCGTCCTCTTCCACCAGGAAGTAGCCATCCCCCCGCGAACAGGCCTCGAATGGCGCGTCCCCCGGACTCTCACAATGTGGACAAATCGCCATCACAACACTCGACATGACCAGGAAATAGAGTCGCCCAACTATCGCATAGAGCACACGCTTTGAACAGAAATTTTACAGTCCTGTGGCCCTCGTCTCATAAGACGGCTCCATGTTGACCGACCTGAAATCACCGTGGTATCGCACCTGTCGTAATGAAGATGACGCCCTGTCGGTAAAGTCGTGATTCGTGGCTTTGCCGCAGCACCACCCATCCCAGTTTTCGTGAGGAGATCGACTATGGAATCGACCATTTCCACCATTGGAGTCGTCGGCGCCGGCCAGATGGGCCACGGCATCGCTCAGGTCGCCGCCATGAGCGGCTTTGACGTCCGCCTCAGCGATCGCGACGGCGACGCCCTCGATTCGGCCCTGCAATCCATCGAGGCCAGCCTCGATAAATTGGTCTCCAAAGAGCGCATCGAGCCCCAGGCCCGCGACAGCGCCCTCGACAGACTGGAGACGACGACGGACCTGGGTGACTTCGCCGACTGCGATCTGGTCATCGAGGCCATCGTGGAGAATATGAACGCCAAAGCCGAACTCTTCCGTACGCTGGACGACATCCTGGATGACGAAGCGATCCTCGCCACCAACACCTCGAGCATCTCCATCACGGCCCTGGCCGCCCACACATCTCGGCCCGACCGCGTCATGGGAATGCACTTCATGAATCCCGTCCCCATCATGCGTCTCGTCGAGCTCATCGAGGGCCTGGCCACCTCCGGGGAGACCTCGCAGAGCGTGGAAGAGGTCGTCCAGCGCATGGGCAAGACCGCCGTCTTCTCTCAAGACAGCCCCGGCTTTCTGGTCAACCGCATCCTCATGCCCATGATCAACGAGGCCGTCTTCGCCCTCCACGAGGGAGTTGGCAGCGCCGAAGATATCGACGCCGCCATGAAGCTCGGCACCAACCAACCCATGGGCCCGCTCACCCTTGCCGACTTCATCGGACTCGACACCTGCCTGGCGATCATGGAGGTCCTCCACGACAACCTGGGGGATTCCAAATATCGCCCCTGCCCCCTGTTGCGTAATTACGTCGCCGCCGGATGGCTCGGCCGCAAGGCGGGCCGCGGTTTCTACAACTACCAGTGAGCTCTGCAATCGCCCCACACACCCAGCCCCTGATCGAGAGCTACCACCATGTCTCAACCCCAGCATCTCCAAATCGCCCAGGGCGATGACGGCATCGCCACTATCACCATCACGCGACCCAAACAGCTCAACGCTCTCAACTCCGAAGTCCTCAGGGAATTGAGCAACGCAGCCATGACGCTGGCCGAAGACGATACACTGCGCGCCGTCATCGTCACCGGTGCCGGCCGCGCCTTCGTCGCCGGAGCCGACATCGCCGCCATGAAGGAGATGAGCGCCGACCAGGCCAAGAGCTTCGGCAATCTGGGTCACCAGGCGATGAACGCCATCGAACAGTTGCCCGTACCCACCTTCGCCGCCGTCAACGGCTTCGCCCTCGGCGGCGGTCTCGAGTTAGCCCTGAGCTGCGACCTCATCTACCTCTCCGACGCGGCGAAAGTCGGACTGCCCGAGGTGGGCCTGGGCATCATCCCCGGCTTCGGGGGCACACAGCGACTGGGACGCCGCATCGGCTGGCAGCAGGCCCGGCGCCTCGTCTTCACCGGCGACACCATCTCCGCCGATGAAGCTCTTCGCATCGGCCTTGCCGTCGACGTCCTTCCCGCCGACAACTTTCTCGACGAGGTCCGAAATGTCGCCCAGACCATCGCCCAGAAGGGGCCCCTTGCGGTGCGACGCGCAAAGCAGGTGATGCGCCGGGGCGCCGACCTCGCCATTGGCGATGCCTTGAAGGCCGAGGTCGCCGCCTTCTCCGGCCTCTGGGACACCGACGACCGCACCGAAGGCATGACCGCCTTCATCGACAAGCGATCCCCCGACTTTCAGGGTTCCTAAGCCATGAGATCCGATACCTACGCACCGACAACGTACCGTATTCTCATCGGAAAGCCCGGGCTTGACGGCCACGACCGCGGAGCAAAGGTCGTGGCCCGCGCCCTTCGCGACGCCGGCTTCGAGGTCATCTACAGCGGCCTCCACCAGACTCCCGAGGCCCTGGTCCAGACGGCCATCCAGGAAGACGTCGACGGAATCGGCTTGTCCATCCTCTCCGGCGCCCACAACACCCTGATGCCCCGCGTGGTCGAACTTCTACGGGACGAAGGTGCCGACGATATCTTCGTCTTTGGCGGTGGAATCATCCCCGACGACGACATCCCGCAGCTCAAAGCAGCCGGGGTTGCCGAGATCTTTACTCCCGGCACCGCGACCTCGACGATCATCGACTTCGTCCGCGGCACCTGTGACAAAAAATATGGTCGTAGTGACAGCGGCGACCCCTGAGGCCAGAATATGAAGGACGCCCTGGACCACCAAATTCTGGCGGGCAACACCCGGGCCGCAGCCCGCCTGATGCGCCTCATCGACGATCGACACCCCGCAGCTCCCGACATCCTGGCCGGGCTCTTTCCCCACACCGGCGACGCCTACGTCATCGGCATCACCGGAAATCCGGGGTCTGGAAAATCGACGCTCGTCAACCAGCTCATCACCGAATTTCGCTCCCGCAATGACACCGTGGGGTGTATCGCCGTCGATCCCACCAGCCCCTTCTCCGGCGGCGCCATCCTCGGCGACCGGGTCCGCATGCAGGACCACGCCGGAGACGACGGCGTCTTCATTCGTTCCGTGGCCACCCGGGGTCACCTGGGCGGCCTATCTCGATCCACTCCGGCCATGGTCCAGGTCATGGACGCCATGGGCTTTGACGTCATCCTCATCGAGACCGTCGGTGTCGGACAGGACGAGATCGAAATCGTCCGCCTCGCCGACACCAGCCTCGTCGTCATGGTCCCCGGACTGGGTGACGATATCCAGGCCGACAAGGCCGGGCTTATGGAGATCGCCGACGTCTTTGTCCTCAACAAATCGGACCGGCCCGCGATTAGCCAACTGCGGCGTCAGCTTCAGACCATGCTCTCTCTTCACCATCAGACCTCTCCCGACGACACCTATCGCCGCCCCCCTCTCATCAACACCAACGCCCTCACCGGGGACGGTATTGACGCACTGGTGGGCGCCATCGACGATCACCGCCTGCACCTCGACGAAATTCTCGACCCACAGCGGCGCTTCCAGCACAGGTGTGCCCACCTTGTGCGAGCCATCGCCCGCACCGAGCTGGAGCAACGTTTCCACTCCGCTTGCCACTCCCCTGACTTCGATGAACTCATCGACCAGGTCGCCGACGGCCGACTCGACCCCTATTCGGCAGCCCAGCGACTCGCCGCGACCATGCTTCGCTGACCTCGCGGTATCACCGCATCATCTCTCGCCTCAATACAATTTGGTAGATACCGATCCCGTACCCAGCAGCGCCTCCGGCTCCGAGGTCGGGGAATCCATCACCCCACCGAGATCGATGACCTCTGCATCGCTGTCGTGACTCTCTGCTGCATCGATGATGGGGGCCGCCGCATCTCGTGCCCAGTCCTGGACATCGAAGCTAAACGTCAACGCCTGCTCGCCAGGTACCAACTCCACATCGGAGTACGTATAGGCAACCACCCTGTCGCTGCGAAGCGTAAAGGCCGTCCACATCTCTTCGTCGTCATTGATCCTCTCCGCCGGCAATGGAAGCGGGTTGCCGTCGTTTTCTTTTCCGTCCTCCTCATCGTCGGGCAGCTCCCGTTGCCCTTCATCAGAAGCCAGGAAATTACTTCGCACCATACCTCGAAGGCCGAGGCTTCCGGCATACAAGGGATCATCGATCTCCAATTGTTTGTCCTCATCGGGCGGCTCGAGGCGAATGCTGACCAGAAACCGACCGGCCTCCGGAAATTTCACCGTCTCTCCGCGCAGCACCTCTTCCCCGCTCTCCAGATCAAAGGTCAGCGAAAAGGGTCGCGACGTGGCATAGACAAAACCCTCATCTCCCCTCAGTGGCTCAAGACGGATCTCCGCCACGGACAGACCCAATTGTTGAAGCATCAGCTCTTCCGGAACCTCATCGAGTCCCCTGACGGCGAATTCCGGCGTCACCAACGCGTATTCGGTCACCTCTTCGGGCTGGTCTTCCGAGTTGACCAACTTGTCGAGCTCCATATCTCCGCATCCGACGAATCCCGGCACCAACAGGGCAAGCGCCAGGGCCACCATCTTGTGATTTTTCGCAGTTCCATTCATCCCACAAGCTCCTCTTTGAGGGCATTCAACTCTTCGTCGCCATTGACAATCTGACTCAGCCGCGGCCTCTTCATCTGAAGGATCCGCGCCGCCTGGGTGATATTTCCTCCCGTCTGGCGCAGGGCAGCCTCAATACATTTTCTCTCCAATCTCTTCTTGAGCCGCGACAGGCATTGCTCATCTGCAATGACCGCCTCCACCAATGCCTCTTCCGCTCCTGAGGCCATGATCGGTTGCGGTTGCGGCTCCAGTTCCGGGTGCTGCTCCTCTACGTTCAACGTCCAATCGACGGGCGGCAAGGTGAGGTCCATCTCCTCCTCGGAGAAGAATTCTCGAAACTGGCCGATCTCGTCCATTCCGATCGAATCGTCGTCGGTAAACAATAAGACGCTGCGCACGAAATTCTCCAACTCCCGCACATTTCCGGGCCATCGATACTGCGCCAAAAACTGTACCGCCTCCTCCGAAAATTGTGGCACCATCGATCCATCGGCAAACCGAGCGGCAAAATATTGAAGCAATCGGGGAATGTCCTCTCGACGCTGGCGAAGGGGAGGCATCTCGATCAAGAATCCCTTGAGTCGGTAATACAGATCGAGGCGAAACGTCCCCTCGCGAACCATCTTGTCCAGATCTCGGTTCGTCGCCGCCACGACCCGAACGTCCACCTCGTGACGCTCCGTACCCCCGACACGCTCGAACGTCCCCTGTTGGAGTACGCGTAACAGCGCCACCTGAGTCTTCGCCGAAATATCGCCGATCTCGTCCAAAAAGATCGTCCCCCCGTCGGCCCGCTCAAAACGTCCCGCCCGCGCCTCGACGGCACCGGTGAACGCTCCCTTTTCGTGGCCGAACAATTCGCTGAGCAACAGCTCCTCGACGAAGGCTGCGCAATTGACCCGGATAAAAGGCCCTTCACTTCGCTCGCTCTTATCGTGAATTGCCTCGGCGATCAGCTCCTTGCCCGTGCCGGACTCTCCGGCCAACAGGACCGTCGTCTCGCTTGGAGCGACGCGATCTACGATCTGGAAGATGTGCAACATCTTTCGGTCTTCACCGACGATATTTCCGTAGCCGGCGCGCCATCGCCTATAGGCAGCATCGTCGGCGTGGCTTTTGGTGCCCTTTTTGTCCTCTTTCTCTTCCTGGCTTTCGGCGTGGTCTGCCCCGACAATCCCGTCGCCGGCGTCCAACTCCTGCGGCAGATCTTCATCGCTGATCACGCGATATTTCTCGATCAGCTCACGATGTACGGGAATGGCCAGATAATCTTTCCGGAAGCGCTCCGGCACCGTCTCGAGACGCCGGCGCAACTCCTCGACACCTCGCTCCACTAGCCAGCCTGCCCTCTTCGACGCCCCCGCGCCCTGCTCCTCTAGCTCGGCGACCAGTTCCAGGCGCGCCTGTGTGGCATCCTGAAACATTCCCAACGACTCCAATTCGTCAATGATCGACCGCCATTTCGATTCCCCCACCGTCTCTGCACTTCGTCGAGCCATGGCCGCCGAATAGAATTGATGAAGCACCGAAAATTGCGGATTGGCGACCTCCTGTCCCACCGACTCTTCGAGGATCTGCGCCGCCTCGTCCATCTCGTCCAGACTCAGATGCGCCATGGCCCGCCTCAACCGCATCTCCTGCCCATACAGGCGTTGTTTCGTCGTCAATCTCCGCTCGGCATCCTCCAGGGCCTCCAGGGCTCGTCTCTCCGCGCCGCTCTTGAGCAAGATCTGCGCTCGCGTCATCGCTGCCCAGCGCTGCGCAAACCTGCGGGCCTGCCCCTCATTGTCCGTGGACTGTCGCTTCTCTACTTCCTCCACCAGGCGCCGCGCCGCGCCGAAGGCGCCCATATCCTGGTACAACGTCGCAAGGTTGTGCAGCGCCACCTGCGCGGCCACCTCGTCTGCGCGGCGATTGGCCTCTTTCAGCGACCGTCCGTAGTGATCCAGGGCCAGGGAAAACTCTCCCCGGCGCTGGTGGACAATCCCCAGGTTGAGCCAACAGTTGAGCCGGAGGCTACCGGCAGCCATTTGCGCCTTCTCCAGCGCTCTTTCCAGTCTTCTCCGGGCCTCTTCATACCGACGCCGCTGAACCGCTACCACCCCCAGGTTGACCTCCGCTCGTGATTCCTCTTCTCCGAGCCCGATACGTCGTGCTCTGCCCGCTGCCTCCTCGAAGTGTTCCCAGGCCTCTCCCAACTCTCCTCGATACAGCGCTGCCCGACCCAGCAGGGTTGCACAATCGATCAGCAATTCTTCTTGCTTCGCCGACAATTCTTCGCGTTCAGCCAGCTCTTCCCGGGCCTTTGATGCCCAACTCAACGCCTGCTCATGATCGCCGCGCTGATAGTGTACTTCAGCCAGGCCCATCATCCCACGACAGGCCTCCAATTCATCGCCTCTTTTGCCCGATGTCTCCAGAAGGCAACGAAAGGTCTCTTCGGCGGCGTCCAGATCCCCCACCCTTGCCTGATAGAATCCCCGTCGGCGACGAAGCCTCGCCACTTCACTTTCTTCCGTCGCCAACCTCAGAAGCTCCTCGGACAACAACAGGGCCTCCTGCCATCGGCTCCTCGCTACCTCGAGCCGGAGCGCCAACTTCAGGATCTCCCGCCGGTCCTCTTCCTTCGCCTCCTCGACCTCACACAACGTCGCGATCAACCGATCCGCCTGTTGCCACTGTCCCCGCCGCAGAAGACCGCGCGCCGCGGGCAATCCGAACCGCATCCCTGTGGCTCCATCTCCGGCCGCCAGGGCATGACGCGCAACAAATGCACCGTCTTCCCCTCCCCTCTCCATCGCCGCCGTGGCCAACAGGGCGTGCAGGCCCTGCCGTTCCTCTTCGCTCAATCCCGCTTCCACCCCCTCGCGAATTTCCGACGACGCCAAGCCCACCTTCACTATACCGCCGTCCATCGACCGAGCCGCAATGCCTCGATCACACATCTCCCTGACCACGGCGATCACCGGTCCATCCACCACCCGGCTCAGAAACCCAATCTCCAGCGCCACGCCGGCAACGGCCAGAACGCTTGCCACTTCCCTTTGTCGGGGTGACAACTCCTCAACCCGCCGCGTCCAGAGGTGGGTCACCGTCTCGGGCAGCGCCCCGAAGACCGCCTCCAGGCGACGATAATCGCCCTTCGTAGTATCCATCAGACGTTGCACGACCCGGTCTTGCTGAAGAAATCGCCTCACCTCTTCGGTGCGATCTCCCGCTTCGGCCTCCATCTGCGCATCCACGCCCTGCAGGTCTTGCGGCGGGCCCGCCCAGATAAATCCCACCGGTGATTCATCGCCCAACTCAGGATCGATCTCCGCCAGTGGATCGTCCAGAAAATGGTGCACCCCCGCTTTCAACGCCCGCCGCTCCAACGCCGATAACTCCTCGGGCTTCAGAACGGCCACCAACGCGCCCTTTTCCTCGGCCAATTGCTCCATCAGGCGCACCGTGGCGTCTACGATCAAATCCTCGCGCTGCGACGCCTTGACCTCTTCACACCCCATATCCAGCGCCATCGTCAGGTAATCGAAGAGCCGTCGCGCCTCTGCTCGACCCTCTTCTTCGGCCTCATCCACCCACTGCGACAATACCTCGTAGAATCCCCTCCCCCGACTCCCATCGACCAGGATCGCCACTCGACCCTTCTGTTCGATCTGGCGGCACATTTCGGACCACCCTTCGCGAAGCCGCTGTGCCCCCCGCTCGTCAACACAAATCACAGTCCTGAACTCGCTGGCTTCGAGTCGGCAGAGCAATGTCTCCGCCCTCGATTCCGTTTCGCTGCTCATCCACATTCCTCGTCTTTCGACTTCATCCGTCTTTATTCCCAAGGACTGCGTAGTATAGCGAACCCGGACGCCATTGACCAATCCCGCCTGTTTTCGAATGTGATCGGTTTCCGTCGGTTGGAATTCCCTGGCCCGGGCCCCGGCCCTCGCCAAGGCCCGTCCTTCTGTTGTTGTGGGAGCGCAGGCTGCCAGCCCGCACTGCGGCCAAGCTGGCCGCGCTCCCGGGGCCAGACGAAACGCCTACATTCCCTCTTCGTCGGTTGGAATTCCCTTCAAATAGTTGTAGCGCCCCCCCGTATTTGCTATTGCTGAGATGAATATGGTCGATGGTATATACGTCGAAATTGGACCATCGTTCTTCTGTCTGAGGATTCCCCACATGAAACGACCCCTTATCGCCTTTCTCTCCATTCTGGCCATCTTCGCCCTGGCCTGTGGCTTTCTGGACTCCGAGATCGTCACCTTGACCCACGAGGAGGGCTTTCCGGTCACCATCCCCATCAACGCCAATGAGCTATGCCCCGATAGCGAATCGATGTGCGAGCACGAGGGCCCCTCCCCCACGGAGGTCACGCTCTTTCCCATCGAATTCGGCGTCGACATCGACCTCGTCGAAGCCGCCGACGGAGACATCGAGCGGATCGTCCAGGAATTGCGCACCCTCACGATCTCCAGCATCGACTACAAGGTCGAGGACAACGACCTGACCTTCGACATCCCCGAACTTCGTCTCTTCGTCGGCCCCGAGGGGTCCGACGACATCGAAGATTCCGGCGTGATCCCTCTGGCGACGGTCCCCGTCGTCGACGCCGGCGATAACCCCGAGGGTCGAGCAGAAGTCAAAGAGGCCTATCTGGGACCTGCTTCCGACCTGTTCAAGGAGCTTGAATTCGCGATCCTCGCCGCCGCCCAGCCCGTCGTCAAAGAAGGCCAGATGATGCCCCCCTCGGGCGACGCCGAGTACGAGCTGACCTTCAACATCATCCTCGAATACAACCCCCTCGACTGAACCATGCGCCACTACGCACCACTGACAACGGCTGTCCTCTTCGTCGCCGCAGCTACCTTCTGGCTTACCACCGCCGGTGCCGAGGAGCGCTCTGACACCGACAGTGACGAAATCCGGGCCATCGCCTCCGACACCGTCGCCATCATCTACCAGGGCACCCTGCAGAACGAAGCCGGAGGCCCCGTCAGTGGTGTCTTCCCCCTGTCCTTTCATCTGTACCGGGGCAGCATGTCTGCCGAACCCATCTGGAGCGAGACCCACTTCGTCTCCGTCGTCGACGGGAGTTACCAGGTTCCCCTGGGCTACCAATCTCCCCTGGGCGAATATCTATTGGACGGCGGACGGTGGCTCGGTGTCGAGATCGAAGGCGAATCGGAGATCCTCCGCGATCGCCTCACCGTCCATCGGCCCGACGGCACCGAACGTGATGAGGTGGACTCCGGAAGCCGGGTCTCTCATGCCGACATCGCCGACCGGGCCGTCGTAGCCGAGCGGGCACGTACCGCCGAAAACGCCCTCTCCCTCGACGGGATGTCCGCCGACGAGATCGAGGAGATGGCGAACCTCGCGATTCGACGCCTCGGTGAGCATATCGCCGACCCCAACGCGCACCAGGCCGTCATGGGCCCCTCCATCGGGGCACGCACCCGAATCGTCAGCGAACGAGCCGGTGGCTCCGGGGGAACCCCCTACGATATCCGATGTCCCGAGGGCCACGTCGCCGTCGGCATCCAGGGCAGCGCCGGGCGTGTCGTCGACAGCGTTACCGTCATCTGCAGCCCCCTGGAGTAGGTCCTACTCTTCGTCCGGTTCTTCGTCCTCATCCCTTCTTCGTCGGCCCAATCCCCATCGTCTTCGGCGCGGCTCCTCCGAATCCTCTGCCCCCACCGAGGCCTCCTCATTCTCATCGGCCTCGTCGAATTGCTCTTCTTCCTTCGGATCCTCGACTTCCTCCGCTTCTTCTCCCCCACCGTCGTTACGACCGCGGACCCGGACCCTGCTTCGGACATTCGGTTTCGGCGCTGCATCGTTGGGAATAAACCGCACCTCCGTGCGAATCTCGAAGCTGACGCTGGTCAGGATCTTGGTCAACTCCCCGCCCAGATCCACATTCTCCAAGAACATTCGGATCTCTTTGGAGACGATTCGAACCACTTCGCGTTTCGTGGCATCCACCTGACCGAGGATAAAGCCCACCGCCTCACGGGGAAGCCCCCTTTCTTTGACCACCGATCGAATCCCATCCTCGCTGATGAGCCCATCGACCCCCCGCCTGACGATATCGGGCACGATCCCCTCCAGGGCGCGCTGCAATCGCGAGACCTGCTCCGGATCTGAGGCCAGATCGTCCCAATCTTCGTACAGGTGGGCGTCTTCCCCAAATCCGGCCTCCTCTTCCTCTGCGGACTCCCTCCGCTCTTCCCCGTCTTTATTCGCCTCTGACACAGTCCACTCCGTAGTAAAAAGTTCAGTCGTTCACTGGATTTGATGAGGTCGCGAACACCGCCTGAGCCGCCGCCAGTCCTGCCCCCGGCTCTACGTCGCAGCCCAGCTTTCGCAACACTTGCTCTAACGCTCCCAGCGCCATTCGTATGTCCGACGCCTCGAAAAAACCAATATGTCCGATACGAATTAGATTTTCCCTTAGATGCTTTTGACCACCGGCGATGGTCACTCCCTGGTCAGCCAGCATCGCCGCCGCCACTTCGGGAGCCGCGATCCCCTTCGGGGTCAACGCTGCCGTGACCGCGTCGCTGCATCGCTTTGCCAGAAGCCTCAGCCCCAGCGCTTGCACTCCGGCACGAGTGGCTTCGGCATTTCTTCGGTGGCGCTCCCACAGTGCCTCTTTTCCCTCCTCCTGCATCATCGTCAACACTTCTCGCAGCGCCAATACCACGGAGATCGCCGGCGTAAACGCCGTCTGATTGTCCTTCTGGCGTTTCCGCTCGCGCCGCAGGTCGAAATAAAAGCGAGGATGGCCCTCGTCACCAGCACGCTCCCAGGCACGCTGCCCTGCCGCCACAAAACCCAACCCAGGTGGAATGCCGAAGGCCTTTTGCGAGCCCGCCACCAGGACATCGATGCCCCACTGATCCATGGGTATATCGTGCACTCCTACCGCCGTGATCCCGTCCACCGCAAACAGCGCCTTCGACTTATCGCGCACCACCTTCGCCAACTCCTCGACGGGATGAATGACCCCCGTCGATGTCTCGCTCGCCGTAAGCGTGACCAACGTCGCATCCCCGTGCTTCTCCAACACCGATTCCAGGCGCGAAGGGTCCACATGCTCCCCCCACTCCACCTCGACGTCCACCACGTTCATTCCATATGCGCGCCCCACCCCGCCCCAACGCTCTCCGAATTTACCGCCGCCAATGCAGATGATGGTATCGCCTGGCGAGGTGAAGTTGATCATCCCCGCCTCGAAGGCACCGGTGCCGCTGCAGGTCAGCGTCAGCACCTCCGACTCCGTCTGAAATAACCACTTCAGCCCGCGGCGTACTTCGGCCATGATCTCCTTGAAGTCCCCGCCGCGGTGATGAATCAACTGCCGGGCCATGACCAGCCGTGCCCTCTCCGGGACCGGTGTCGGTCCCGGTGCCATCAGATATCGCTTGTGCATGGTCCTTTTCCCGCTCTCTTAGGGCGTTTGTCGGCAACTCCCGTCGGGTTATGCCACGGACGCCATTGGCGATTCAACCCTCGCAATGGCCCTGGCCCCAATTGGTTCAGGCCCGGAGAAATCGAAATCGATCTCCCCCACCGGCGCGCTCGATGATCCCCGCCAATTCGTGTTGCAACAACTTGCTTTGCAATTGGGCCGCCGACAACCCGGTCTCGCGCACCAGGACCTCCATCGAGAACGAGCCACTTGCGTCGACGAGCCGCCTGGCGCTTCTCAATACCTGGCAATCGGGGTCGCTCCTGCGGGCTCGCTCTTTCTCGTCATCCTCATCTTCATCCACATCGCCCCCCAGCTCTTTCCACCACTGCAGAAGATCATCTCCGTCTGCGATCATCGCTCCGCCCCGTCGAATCGTCTCGTGGCAACCCCGACTGATCGGATCCTCCGGAGAGCCCGGCATCGCCGCCAGCGGCCGTTCCAACTCTCGGGCGGCGTCTACGGTCAACATGGTGCCACTCTTCGCAGCCGCCCGCAGCACGAAGACCCCTCGACTCATCGCCGCCATCAGGCCATTTCTTCGCCGAAAGTGATAGCGCCGCACGCCACAATCGGGAGCATATTCACTGAGCAACAACCCCCGACCCTCAGCGATGTCGTGGAAGAGCCGCCGATTTCTCTTCGGCGTAAGATTGGATAACCCCGAGGGCAGCACGGCCACCGTCGATCCTCCACAGTCCAGAGCACACCGATGGGCGACGGCGTCCGCCCCCAGCGCCCCTCCGCTGATCACCGTCAATCCCCTCGAGACGGCGGGCTCGAGGATTCGCCGCGCCGTCGACGCCGCCTTCACACCGATCTTGCGGCTTCCCACCACGGCAATCCCCCTTCTTCCCAACAGCCGTCGATCCCCTCGAAGATGTAGCGCCGCCGGCGGACGCTTCAGATCGCTAAGTCCCGTTGGATATTCCTCATCTCCGTAGAGGACGACCTCCTCCATCCATCCCCTCATGCGTGCTTCCAACGCCGCCGCTCCCAGCCGGCGAAGATCCCTCAATTGGGTGCGCTGACGTTTCGTCAAGAACTCCATCCTGGCGTCGAGTTCTCCTTCACCTCCATCGAGCCAGCCACGCACGTCGCCTCCCACGTATTCGGCGAAGCGCCGAAACCGCACCGCCGACCACTCCACATACAGCGCCAGACCACACCACAGGGCTCGATGGGCCTTGCCACTTCCTTGCCTCCCCGCAGGATTTCGATCTTCCATTACTGCCCCCCTTCTCTTTGTGGTTACGAGTCGGCCACCTTGGCCAGGATCACTGTGATATTGTCGTTGCCGCCGTTTGCGTTGGCCTGGTCGACCAATTTCTCGCAGAGACTTCCCAGATCGTCCTCTTCGGCGATCATCTCCGCAATCCGGGCGTCAGGGACCATATCGGTGAGGCCGTCGCTACAAAACAGGTAGACATCTCCCGGTTCGAATTCCAAGAAGCGAGCATCTACCTCCACCTCGTCAGCCAGCCCACAGGCTCTGGTGATGACGTTTTTGTACGGAAAAAACTCGATATCTTCTTCGGCCAGGATTCCCATACGCACATATTCGTTGGCCAGGGAATGATCGGGCGTCAACTGCTCCAACTTCCCGTCGCGATAGCGGTAGGCCCGCGAATCGCCGATATGAGCCATATATACCCCGTCTTCCGTAAAATATCCGGAGACGATGGTGGTGCCCATTCCGTCAAAGGCCTCTTCGACTTCCGAAGCTTCGAAGACCTCTCGATTGGCCACCTGGAGCGCTTCGCGCAGCCGGTACTGATTCAGATCGAGCTCCTCGCCATTGACCACCGATTCCCCGTACTCCTCGGCATCCTGTGGGATGGTCTCCCGGTAGTAATCTACGATGGCCCGAATGGCCATGGCACTGGCCACCTCGCCAGAGCGGTGCCCGCCCATGCCGTCGGCGACGATGCACAGCGCCTCGTCGCCCTCGGAGAGATAAAAATCGTCTTCGTTGTGGTCACGAGCACAACCGACGTCCGTCATGCCGGCACACATGAGTTTCATTACAAAATCCTTGCCACCTGTTCGCTTCCTTCTCATGCTGCTGCGGGCTCACCGCTGCAACTTCGTGGGCCTTCTTTCATATCGTGTCCGACGACCAGAGGCAATCTCACAGGACCAATCGCCCCTGAGCCGCAGAACCACCCACTTACTCCTGTCGCACCGCCTCCCACTCAGCGTGGAACGACGAGGTCGTCGAGATCTGGTCGTTGTTGTCGTCCGTCTCCTCGATGGCTCCGGCATAATACCCGTCGACGATGCGGTCCACGATCCCGTCGGAGGTCTCCTCTATCAGGCGGCCTTCTCCACCGACGCGAAGCCCCATGTCGAACTCCAGGCTATTGATGATGATATCTGCAAATCCGAATACCGTCGACACCGCCGTCTCACAGAAATTCTCCACCGTATGATCCTCGATGCAGAAACTCAGCGCACAGATCTCTCCATCGGGAATCAACGAACTCGCCAGGCTGTCACAGCCGAACCAGTAGGCGAAGGCCTCGGACATCGAATTTGCATTTCCGTCCGTCACGGCCGGCAAGATGACGTCATTTAGCACGAACATGATGAGCCTTCCGTATCGCAGACTCACCGGATGTTGATCGATCTGCAGTTGATTGTACGCCACCACCCGCCCGGTCCAATCGGAGCTCATCACTCCCAGCTCACCAAATTGACCGTCTGAATCGGCTACCATTTCGATGGCTCCACAGTCGGGCCCGTCGTTCTCATCACATCCCCAGGTCCAGTACAGGGTGATGCCCAGCCAGTTGTCCTGGCCTCGAAATTCGAAATCCTTGGCCAGACCTCCGATGGACAGCTCGCTGTGGACCTGCAGATTTGCCACCACATCGCGCAGATCTCGACCCGCATCGCGCACCTGTCTGAGCCCATCGTTGCCCTCGATGAAATCGTTGATCATATTCTGGAAGGTCTCGTCCAGCCCGGTCATGCTCAAGAAGGTGTCGAAGGTTCCGCTGATGATTCCCCCCACGAGATTGCCCACCAGATTGATGAGCTCGTCGTAGATGGCCTCTCCGGGATTCTCGAAGATATTGAGCACCCGCACGATGATGGACCCCGCAGGACCACTGTCTTCCAGGGCCTCCGTGAAGTCCCAGAAGCTGATCACGTCATAGACCCCCGTGGGGTTGAGCGGCACCAATTGCAAGATCAACTGTACATCCGTGGTCTGCTCATGCTCCACGAACAGCGAGCCCACACAGGCTCCGGCCGCCCGCTGCCCCTCCTCTCCGCGGGCCACGGCGGTGACCACATAGCGCTGGCCGGTGCTCAGATTTTCAAACCGTACCTCCGAGCCCACGAAGGGAGCAAATTCGTGGGCCAATACGGCGTTCAAATTCTGCGGCCCCAGCGGCTGAAAGTGCTGGCAATCAAATTGCGTTTCCCGATAGATCCGCACATCGATATCGGTCAGATCCATGATCGACGACGTGGGATTGACCATCGTCACATCGATCGCCCCCGCCTCCACGGGACCGGCGATGACGTCGAACTCCACGTCGTTCGACGACGGATGGCTTGCGCGCACCGTCCACGCTCCCTCTTCGGTTCCGAAGTAGACGTCCACCGCGGCATCTCCGTTCCCCCCCGTATACACTCCCTGCGACGACAGTGACGGCGCCGTCTCGTCATCGTCATCGGCCAACACCTCGAAGTTGACCAACGCATTATCCACCGGTTCGCCGTCTTCTCGATCGTATAAGAAGATCTCCAACTCCACCCCGCCGGTGACCTCCCCCTCCACCTCCAGCCCTCCGGCAGGTACCATCAGGTACGAGCGCGACTGCCCCGTCTCGTCCTCCTCTCCCTCTCCTCCACCGGACGCGGGGTCATCCGAACAACCGCTGACCCCCAACAACACCGCAGCCATCACTGCAACAATACTTCGCCATCGAAGTCGATTCGAAGTCATCAGCGCCTCGTCCTTTGCAATAAGAAAACACACCTCAACCATCCCGTTCAGAAGTAGGCCACAAAATATCACTCCACGCTCGTAAAATCAATGAATCCGCCTCCCCCGAAGGATCAAAAAAGCCCACGCCACCACGGCGCGGGCTTTTCTTCCTACTCGTCTCTTCACGGCAAGCGATTGGACTCAGTTGAACCCGCGCTCTTCCGGAGCCAGAATGGTGATTCCCACGAAGGCTCCCACCGTCAACAGCGTCGCTCCCGTGATGGTGGCCACCGTCTTCTTTCCGCTGAATTCGCGCACCTCCGCTCCCTCCACCCGGTCCAACTGCACCAACACATCGTATTCCGGCGACACCAACTGCACGTCGTCCATCACGAAGTTAAATGGCGTCACTCGCTGCACGGAGCCATCGGTGGTCAACACCGAAAGGGCGTTGACCGTCGACACCCCTACCAGCGTGCACCCTCCGATCTCATCGGGATTCACTCGGCGAACCAACCCGTCACTGGCCAGGGCGTCGCCATCTTCGGCCGATGCCAACATCGTGCCGTCCAGACCCGACTCTCCCTGGCCAATCTCATCGTCCGGACAGTCGGCCAGAACTTCCACCGTCTCGTATCGATCCACCGACGCCTCCAGCTTTCTCAGCTCATCGGTGTCGATGGTATAGGTGTTGTAACAGGCGATATGAGCCGTGGCGATCACTGTTGCCAGCGCCGCCCATCTGATCTTCGAAAATGACATTTACACCCTCGCGCTCGTGTGACAGAATTCGCCGCAAACTCGCGGCGTCCGTTCTAACCGGGCATCCTAGAGCACTTCCCCCCGATTTCGCAACACGAGATGCACCTTTTTCCTCTCTCCACAGGTGGGCGACGGCTCCTGCAAGTCTGGTGTGCCGTTCTTGCCGTCACCATCGTCGTGCTCACGCCAGACGATGCCTGGACTTCTTCCGGAGACGACGATCCCGTGGCGACGACCCTCGCCGAGGCCCCGAATCCCTTTAATGGATCGTTTTGGGAGTTTTCGCTTCGCGGCGGTCCCTTGCTCAGCTCCTTCGACGGTGCATCCAACGGATGGACCACCGATGTGGGGCTGCGAAACTCCTATCCCTTCTACCTGGCCGACCACCGCCTGTCCTACGGGTTTAGCCGCTACTCCGTCGACGACCACGCCGTCGACGTCCACAATCTCCACGCCTCCTTCGCCATTCATCCCCTATACCTGACGTTGCTCTCCCAGGGGGTCTTCAGCCACTTTTTGGCCTCCCTCCACCTGGAATTGGGCCTCGGCGCTCGCTGGGCACAATTGTCGGGCCCTGTGCACGACGACTCATCCATCGGGTTTGGTCCCAGCTTAGGCGCCGGCTTCGACCTTCCCCTTACGGAGCCCAATCGAGGCCGCTCCCTGTGGATCAACGCCCTATATCGCCGCACCTGGACCACCGCCGGCTTCGATGACGGCTCGCAAACCGAGCGCCTCCACGACCACGGATTTTTTCTTGGCCTGGCGTGGCGCAATAATGGTATTCTCTGGTGAACGATTGAGCTTTTGGGCTCTTTCCCTTCGCCGGCGACACTCCCCCCTCACTTTACCATCCCATGGCTGATATCGACTCACGTCACCTCCCATATCTCACAGCCGTCGTCATCACCGTTGCTCTCACCGCCCTCGCCATACCTGTCGGGGCCGGCTCCCCCGGTGATCCCACGGCAGAGCTTTTGCCCGGCGTCGACTGCGACAGTCCCACTTGCCAACAGGCGGCGACGGCCTTTTCGCAGCGTGAATACGCCGAGGCTGGCGCTCTCTTCGTCGCTCACTTCGATGATGCCACGGCCAGCGACGATGCCGACGACGAATTGGCCGGCGCCTGGCTCGTCCACGCCGCCTACGCCCATCAGCGAGCCGGCGCCTGGGACGACGCCGCAGAGCTGTATCTGCGCGCTGCCGACAAGATCGAGCCCCTGCGCGCTTATCTGTTGACCCAGGCCGTTCGCGCTTCTCTGGAAAGTGACGGCCGAGATGCGATCTTCGACCGCGCCCTTGAGGCCCGGGCACTGGAGGCGGGCTACCGAGACGGCTATTTTCTTCGTGCCCGCCTCGAGACGCGAAGCGCCGATCTCCCCAGCTCCGACACACTGCTAATGGCGCTTGCCGAAAATCCCGACGATGTCTGCCCCTGGATCTTCGACGTCCTCGACGGCACAGACCTCTCCCAGGCCTCACCGACGGCGCTCCTCAATTTCACCCATGCCCACTGCATCGACGACCAATTGAGCGATATCCTCGACGGATTCTCCTACGAACCGACTGCCACCGCTCGGCTGGCCCGCGCCAACCGCCTTGCCGCCCAGGTGCGCTTTGAGGACACCTTAGCCGAACTCGACCGCATCGACCGGGACGAACTCGACGCCGTCGACGTCTGCAAGGCCGACTTCCGCCGCGCGCGCAGTCACTTCTTTTTGCGCCAGCGCCAGGCCGCCGAAAATATCTACCGCACCATCGTCGACGACTGCACGGACGACGCCAACGAAGATCAGCGCGTTCGCAGCCTCTACGCCGTCGGAAATCGCAACTACCAGCGCGGACGCCTCGACGAGGCCGAGCGCTTCTTTCAGATCCTCTACGACGAATATCCCCACCGTAGCCACGCAGACGACGCCCTATTTTTCCTGGCCCGCGTCGAACGCCGGCGCTCCGAGCCCGATCGCGAACGGGAGGTCGCCCTTCTGATCGAGGCCCTTGAGAAATACCCCCAGGAGGACATGATTCACGAATTCGCCTGGGAGGTCTACGAGCCCGTCTTTCGACGCGGCGACTATCGCGAATTCATCGACGCCGTCACCGCCCTGCCCCTGCCTCAGTGGGACCGCGAATACTTCAGCCAGGGACGCCTGGAGTATTTCGTCGGCCTCGCCAGCGCCCGCCTCGACGAATTGGACGACGCCGAGCGCTACTGGCAACTGGCCTGGGTAAAATACCCTTTTAGTTTTTACGGCTACCTCTCCCACCTTCGCTTGCTGGAATACGACCGGACCCCCGAGGCCCTGGAGCAACCCCCCGGAGCCAATCCCCACCACTGGTTCGACGACGACTTTCGCGGCACCGGCGCCGACATCCTGGCCCGCGCCGGGCATCTCGAAGGAGCCTGCGACTTCGAATCCGCACGCCTGGCCTCCATCGAGGCCGACCGCGCCGATCGGTGGCGCCTGGCCACTCTGTGCCATCAGGCCGGCAACCATCCCGTAAGCCACGATATCGCACGACGCCAGATCTCCGGCCGCCCCTGGTCGCTCCCCGTTCAGGGACGCCTCGCAAGATGGCATGTCGCCTGGCCCGACCCCTACGCCGACGACCTTCAACAAGCTATCGACGAGCACGGCCCCGACTCCACGGAGCTCGCCATTTATCCCGCCCTGGCCAGCGCCATCATGCGCGAGGAGTCGGCCTTTCACGAGGACATCGTCTCCTGGGCCGGCGCCGTGGGCCTGATGCAATTGATGCCCGGCACGGCGCGAATGCACGACGACGTCATTGAGGGCCGTTCGACCATCGAGCGCCTCAAAAAGCCGCACTACAATATCCCCATCGGCATCGACCACATCGCCATGTTGTCGCGATCCTTCGACGGCCATCCCGTGCTCATGACCGCCGCCTACAACGCCGGCTCCGGACGCATCCGCGGCTGGCTTCGCCGCCAGCCCAACGACGAGATCGCCCTGTGGGTCGAGGATATCCCCATCCTCCAGACACGGGACTACACCAAGCGCGTCATCGGATCCTACGCCGCCTACCAATACCTCCAGGGCCACCGAGAGCTCGACGACCGGATCCTCAATCCTGCTCGCTAAAATCCACAGGCGCCTGTGGCTTGGCCCTCTTCACCCAGCACACCGACGCCCTCAAAAAAACTGTCCCGCCCCGAAGCTCAACCCCGGCCCGTCCGCCCCCCAGACGGGCAACGCGTAGTCAATTCGAATGATCAGCGCATGGAGATCGCGAAAGATCAGCCTCACACCGGTGCCCGTCGTCACCGCCGTCAGGTCGAATACCTGCGACGAATATTGCGTCACTCCCACCCCGTCGACGAATAATGCGTGTTGGATCACCATCCAGTCATTTTTGATCGACGGCACCCGAAGTTCCATATTTCCCGACCAGTAGTGCGAGCCCCGGTGGCGCATATCATAGGTTCCCCGAATCGCGTCCAGTCCCCCGGCGAAATACTTCATATGCTCCGCGTCGGCCGTCACAAATCCGATCCGTCCCCGCATCCCCAGAGTGGCGTTTCGCCGCAGATCTACGAAATGCCGAAGGGTAGCCCGAAACTCCCGTGACCGCCGGTCCAGATCCCCGAAGTGCACGTTTTTATAGAGATCTGCGTCCAGACTGGTACCGCTTATTCTGTATTCATCCTGGTCCAGCCTTCCCAGCCGCCCCCCAAGTCCGAGCCGCCATGTCTGGATCGGTCCCCGCAACCCACCCGCCGCCTCCTGCGCCTGTCGACGTTCCTCGCTGACCATCTCGTAGGAGAAGTCGTCGGCAAAAAAGGCGGACCGAACCCCGGCCCGAACCAGGGGATGAATCTCTCGATCGAGCCGTAACGAAATTCCCCGCCGCCGGCGCATAAACCCGCCCTCCACCACACCTTCGCCGTCGTATAATGTGTAGAGCCGATTGTTGAATTGCCCCCGCAACGCAAGCTCCAGACTCCCCCCGAACGCCCGGGGATGGCGATATAACGCAGCCGCCGAATTGGCATCACCCAGACGCGAATAGGTCGCCTCCAGATGTTGGTTCTTCCCCCTCAGATTGATGTCCATCGCCCCCACCATGATGTGAAACGTATCGCCTCCCTGGCCGAATTGGAAAAAGGCGCTCATCGTCCACCGCTCGTCCACGTCGATGGCGAGCAGCATTCCGGGATCTTCCTCTCCTGCCTCCTCTGCGTGGGCCCCGATGCGGCGATCCACCAACTCGTAGTCCACCCGCCGAAAGATCTCCGTATTTCGCAGACGCTGAACGCTCTCTTCGATTTCGTCGATGCTGACCAGCTCCCCTTCCTCGAAGAGCAATTCGCGCTCGATGACATCGCGATGCGTGCGCAACAGGCCATCCACTACGATGGCGTCCACCCTGACGCATCCATCACATTCTTCCGCTTCCGTTGCCCCCGTTGGCTCACCAGCCTGCGCGAGCCCCAATTCGGCGGACCACAGGGCGACGAGCACCAACAAAAGCATCACCGCCCGGCGCACCGTTGCGCCCGTCGCCGCCAACACTCCCACGTCACTTGTCCTCGCGAAATTCTTCCAACTCATAACGGGCGACTTTGCGGATCAGATTCCGCCGTGACACTCCCAGCCGGCGGGCCGTCTGGGTCTTATTCCAGCCGGTCTGTCTCAGTCCATCGAGGATCATCTTTCGCTCAATCCACTCAATGGCCTCCGGCAATTCATAGCCCTCAAAATCCAGCGTGGGCTCCGGTTCCTTCGCCTCGGCAATGGGCTCGCTCAACCACCGAGCATCAATCGTCGACTCCTGCCCGCTCATGATCACCAGGCGCTCGATGGCGTTCTCCAACTCCCTTACGTTGCCCGGCCAATCGTAGCACCTCAATTGCTGCATGCACTCCTCACTGAGCTCCTTTCGCCCCGTTCCGTGGCGACGCACCGTTTCGTTTACGAAGTGCCGGGCCAATAGCTCGATATCATCGCGCCTGTCCCGCAAGGGCGGCACCCCGAGTTCGATGACCCGAACGCGAAAATACAAGTCACGGCGAAATCTCCCCTTTCGCACCAGATCTTCCAGATCCGTATTCGTGGCGCACAATACTCGCACGTCCACCTTGCGCACCTGCGTATCCCCCACCCGCACCAGCGTCCCCTCCTGGAGCACCCGCAGCAATTTCGTCTGCAACGTCGGCTCCATATCCCCGATCTCGTCGAGCAACAGCGTCCCTGCGTCGGCGGCCTCAAACAACCCCTGTCGGTCCTGGTGTGCCCCGGAGAACGCTCCCTTTACATGTCCGAACAGCTCGCTGACGATCAACTCCGGAGCGATGGCCGCACAATTGACGGCCACGAATTTCTCGTCCCGTCGCGGACTGAGTCGATGGATCGCCCGTGCCACCAGCTCCTTTCCCGTTCCGTTCTCTCCGGTGATCAAGACCGTGGAATTCGTCCGCGCCACCTTCTCGATCTTGCGAAACAATTGCTTCATCTCTTTGCTTTTCCCCAGCATCCCGGCGAAGCGGCGTCCCGACTCATCGACCAGCGACGGAGCATCCTTCTCCAATTGTTCCACCATCGCCTTCGCCATCGACTGTCCCACCCTGTCGATCCATCTCCGATCGCGACGGGCCAACTGGACGATCGTCGGTCCCTCTTCTTCGGCGATCGCCGCCTGCAGATGATCGGGCAGCACGGTGCGAATCGCTTCCACCCGTTTTGCCGCCTTCTCCTTCGGTACATAGCCCGCCACCACTACTGCCCCCACGACCTCTTCGCGTAACACCACCGGCACCAGCCGTGCCCAGAAGCCGGGCACCGTCTCCACCACCGCACTTCCTCCCCTTGCCCCCCCCTCTTCGCTCCACTTCTCTACCTGCTCCGCCCAGCGCCTTCGCGTGCCGTCCATCGTCGCCCGCACTTTCCCATCGCCCCACCTTGCATCGATCTCCACGAAATGATCGAATACCGTCTCCGCCTCTGGGCCCGGCGGCGTCAAATCGATACACTCGCCACCGGCGGTCGCCACAAATAGGCGCACACCGAGTTGTTCCCGTAGCAGTCGAGCCCCGAAACGAATCCCTTCGTTGAGGCTCAGTGCATTCCAGTCTACGATGCTCTTCGAACTGGTCATGCGCTTCCAGTCGTCTCCGAGATCAATTTCTTAACTTCTATGGCGCAGCGACTATAGACTGAACGCCCCGCATTTGAAAACACGGCTCCGGCGATTCGAGAGGACTTCAATGACACAATATGCTTCCCCTTCCGGCAAGCGCGGATGTGCTCCCCTTCTGGTGGCCATGATCTCCGTCTTCTGCCTCTCCCTCGGCTTCTTCGTCGGCGCTGCCGGCCTCTATCACTACGCCTCCAGCCCCGATGGCGGCGAGCGCCTCGGCCTCGTCACCACCGACGTCGTCAGCGAGCAGATTCTGGACCTCGATACCGTCTACCCGCTGGCTTATCCCCTGCTGGAGACACTGAGAGTCCCTGATACGGTGGACGAAGAGAATCTGCGCGATCATCTTCGCCGCGAGCGCTTCGTCCTCAAGGAGTGCTACATCGAGGAGTTGGAGCGCTCTCCCCACACCCGCGGAGAGCTCGATGTGCAATTCTCCATTCGCGGCGACGACGGTTCCGTCGCCGCCGCCGTCACGCGCGGCAACTACACAGGAAGCGAGGAACTCTCCGACTGCGTCCTCGACGTCATTCGAAAAGAGTGGTCCTTCCCCCCTCCCGACACCTCCACGGTCGCACAGGTCCGCTTCCACATCCTCTTTCTTCCCCTCGGACAATCCAGCGGTGGCGAGGCATAAACGCCCCCCTTCATCCCACGTCCGGGAGCTTTATGCTTGTCCTCGCTGCCCGGCCCGGGAATCGCCACTGACGATCCTTTTCCCGAAAAATCATCGTTTGCGAATCTCTCGCCCCTATGCCAACTTTTAAGCTGTTAGATATCTCACTCCAATCGTCACAAGGGTCAGAATACAATGAAAATCTGGTTTCGAACTCTTCTGGTCGCCCTGTCTTCCATCCTCCTCGTCACCACTCTCGTCGCCTGCGGTGATGATGATGACGACGACAATGGCGGCGCTGGCAGCAACGATCTTGAAGAAACAATCGAGAGCATGTGCCAATTCTACGATGATTGTGAGATCGTGGAGTACGACGAGTGCATCAGTGAAGAAAGCGACGAAGGCGAATCCGTCAGCGCTGCCTGTGAAAATGCGGTCATCACCTACTACGACTGTGCTACTGCGCTGACCTGTGATGAATACGAAGAGATCTATTCCCAGGGCGAACACTGCGGTGATGAACTCAATGCCCTCTTCGACGCCTGCAGCGACGACGGAGGAAACGGCGGCGGAAATGGGCCCGGCGAAGATGTGGCCGCTGCCGTTTGCGACCAAATGATCTCCTGCGAACTCGTAGGCTCCGACAGTCGACAGATGTGCATCTCCGAACACACTGGATTCTATAGCGAGGCCCAGTCGGCCGGGGCAGACTGCCTCGACGCCGTATTGACGGCCGATCAATGCCTGGCCGACTCTACCTGTGAGGAATTGTCCACCACCGGCCCTGATTGTGAGGCTGAGTTCGATGCCGAACAGGCCGCATGCCCCTGGTGATCACCTGAATGATTCGCCTGCAATAATCACACAACCAACAACGAGGTTTTTCGATGCATAGGAATATACGATCCCTTCTCATCGCATTGTCGGCGCTGCTTCTGGCCCTGTCCGCATTTGCCTGCGGAGATGACGACAATGGTAATGGTAATGGCGGCGGAAGCAGTAGCGATGCCGTCGCTGTTCAAGTCTGCGACAAGCTCGAGGAGTGCGGCTTCATCGAACCCTCCGAAGCTGACGCATGCGTTCCGGAGATCACCAACGATCACCAGGAAGCGTATGAAATCAGTGAAGCATGTGGCGACGCCTGGGTGGCGGCGGACCAGTGCATGGCCCAGGTAAGTTGTTCAGAATTCTTCAACGAAGATAGCGACGCCTGTGCCCAAGAATTCGAGGCCGAGGATGCCGCTTGTTTCGACTGACCTCTCACGGTGGGAGCACTGCTTTCGTTGCATTGCCCCGAATATCACTGCCGAAGAAAGCGGTCGATCGCCTGGCGGTGCTCGGCGTAATTGGTGCTGAAGTAGTGCTCTCCCGTCCCGTCACGTCGGGAGACGAAATATAGATACTCCTGCGCCTGGGGATCCTCGCTGGGCATCAGCGCCGCCTTCAGCGAAGCTCTTCCCGGACTGGCGATAGGCCCCGGCGGAAGTCCCTCCACTACATACGTGGAGTAGCGATTGAGGGGATCTCGGCACAGCGACGGAGTCGGCACCTGATCGTAGGTCGCCTCCCCGTAGACACAGGTCGGATCGGTCTGCAACAACATCCCTCGCTCCAGCCGATTGTAGAATACGCGGGCGATGAGACTGCGCTCGTGATCCACCCCGGTCTCCCTTTCGATGAGCGAGGCCAAAATTACGATCTCGTGGCGATCGAGGCCGAACTCCTGTCGAATCGCCTCTTTCTGGTCGGCGTATTCCTCGAAGATCGACGCCTCCCTGTCGAATCGACCCACCAGCCGATCGACGATGTCCTCGGCGCTCGTTCCGAGATTAAACCGATAGGTATCCGGAAAGAGATACCCCTCCAGACTCTCCATCTGAGGTGACGCCCAATCGTAGCGATCGGCGCGACGCGCCTCTCGCAGAAACTCCTCCCGATCCACGAGCCCCGCCTCGGCCACCCGATCCGCCATCTCGAAGATCGTCAACCCCTCCTGAAAGGTGATCACCAGCTCGTCGGCTCTTCCCCCCTTGCGCAATACGTCGGCCATCTCCTCCAATAACAGTGGCCCCTCCAGGTAGAATGTTCCCGCCCGCACCTCGTTGGAAAGCCCGCTACGACGGCCCCAGATATCGAAAAACAGCGCCGACTCCACCAACCCCGCCTCCTCTACCCTTTCCACCACCCCAGGCCAACTGGTGCCGCTGGGAATCACAAGCGTCTTCGTCTCCTCCTCCTCCAACACCGGCTGGTCCTGAAATTGAACGAACTGCACCACCACCACGGCAGCGGCCACCGTCGCCACCACCACCACTGCGCTCAACCCGGCCAGCACCAGACGGAATAATCGTCCCACACAACCTCCTTTGCGCCTTCTTCCCACGGTCTAGCCCTCAACTCGATGGCGATGATCCAAGAACCCCTCCAGGATCTTGCAGGCTGCTACCTGGTCGACCGTCTCCTTTCTACGCGCACGAGACATATCGGCTTCGATCAACAACCGGTCCGCCGCCGTCGTGGTCAATCTCTCGTCCCACTGATGAACCGGCATCTCTTCGTATCCGCGCCTCTTCAACTCCCGCTCCAACTGGTTGAGCACCTCGCGCACCCGGTCCACGGCTCGTCCTTCCCCACCCCCCATCTCCAACGGCCATCCCACCACCAGCTCTCCGATTCGATATTCGTCGACCAGATCCCCCAATTCGCGCACCGCCTCTCCACGTCTTCGGGCGTCCACCGTGCGCAAGGGCAGTGCCATTCGGTGCTTGTCATCGGAGACGGCCACGCCGATTCGGTGAGTCCCCACGTCAATTGCCATGATCGGTTGCTTCATCAACTCCAATTCTCCGGTAAAGGTGCCTGGCCGGTTGTCGGGCCAATGGTTCTATTTATCGAACAAACCCCTTGAATTTTTCCTCCGAACAGGAAATTTTTCCAGACCGGAGTTTCGGGTCTTCGTCCCCGACCCGACAGACGGTGCCAGCGCTCGAATCGAAACCCGTACGAATCGTGGACCCGCTGAGTTATCGTCACCCCGCCCGGGATGCAACCCGGGGCTGCGAGATGCACGCGCACCTCGCCATCGAAATCTCTCGTGGATCCCCCAATGTACCACCATCTGGCCGAGTTCATCGTCGCCCGTCGAAAGTTGGTATTGCTGATGTTGGCAGCCACCTTCCTCGCCTGCCTTTCGATCGCTCCCGGTCTTCAATTCAACTTCACGCCGCAGCAACTCTTCGAGTCCAGCGACGACGCCTACGACTACCGAGAGGTCTTCGCCGAACGTTTCGGACGCGAGGACAACCTGATCACCATCCTCATCGAAGGAGACGACCTCTTCGCACCGGAGGTGCTCGCAAGTATGCGAGACCTCACCTATGAACTTCGTCATCATCACGACATCGTCGATGCCCAATCCGTAGCCACCCTCGCTCTGCCACGCCCCGATAGTCTCAGCGCCGAGCCTCACCTGGGCTCTCTATCCTCGCTTCGGGGACCGGAGGGACTGGAACGCCCCATAAGAGGCCCCGAGGTCACTGCGGAGACGGCCAAACAACTGGCCGACTACGCCTCCGACGAACCACTCATCGCCGACCGCCTCATCAGCCGCGACGGCAACACGGCCATGATCGTCGCCTGGATCCACCCCGACGTCCAGGAGGTGACGGATCTGGCGGATATCGTCGACGACCTCGAGGCCACTGCAGCTCTCTACGACTTTCCCGATGACGTCTCTCTGGCCATCGAGGGGATCCCCGCTCTGCGAGTGACCATCGTCGATCATCTTCGCTCCGAACAGATGAGCTTCGTCCCCATCACGGCGCTGATCTTCTTTCTGATTCTGCTGTGCATGTTTCGTCGTCCCAGCGGCGTCCTCCTGCCCCTGGGGACCGTGGTCTTCGCCCTCACAGCCACCTGCGCGCTGCTGGTGATCACCGACTCCAGCATCAACATCATCAACAACGTCCTGCCCACCCTGATCTTTGTCATCGGCATCTCCGACAGCATCCACATGATCACCCGCCATACTGAGGAGGTGGAGGTCGGAAAATCTCATAAGGAGGCCGTCAAAGAGATGATTCGCCACACCGGCGCCGCCTGCCTGTTGACCACAGGCACCACGGCCGTCGGATTCCTCAGCCTCCTGTCCGCACGCACACAGATCTTGAGCGACTTCGGCTGGCAGGCTGCCGCGGGCGTGATGTTCGCATACCTGGCAACACTCTTCTTATTGTCTTCGGGATTGACGTTTATGCGCCCCGCCCGCCGGGGATCTGTGCGACAGTCGCCGGACAATCCGCCCTTTCTCGAGCGCACTCTCATGGCCATTGGCCGCCGGATCCTCGCCAGGCCCTGGACGGTCCTGACCATCGGACTTCTCGTCGCGGCGCTGATCGCCGTAAACGGTCTGCGCGTCAACATCGATACGGTCATCCTCGAGGTCTTCTCCGAAAATCATCCCACCTACCAGGCCACCCTGACGCTGGAAGAGGAGTTGGGGGGCATCCTCCCCATGGAGATCAGCCTCGAATCCCAGGAGCGCGACCGCTTCAAAGATCCCGACGTCTATCATGCCGTCCATCAGATCCAGCAATTCGCCGCCGATCAGAAAACCGTCCTGTCCACCGAGTCCTACGTGGACTATTTGCAAAACGCCCGCGTCGCCGTCACCGGCGATCTGGAGCAACGGACGGTGTTGCCCGACAACCTCGCCCAGATCGAACAACTCCTCATCCTCGTCGGCGACGCCCCCGACTCCGAGGGCGGCCTCAACAACTTCGTGACCAGCGACTATCGAAACGCCCGCATCCTCATCCGCGTCGCCGACTCCGGGGCCACCTCCCATCTCGAGCTCGCCGATGATCTCGAAGACGAACTACAGCACCACTTCGGCGACGACGACTCCATAAGCTATCGCATCACCGGCGACGCCTATGTTGCATCTGCGTCGCTCGACGCCTTTATCCGCGACCTTCTGGTAAGCCTATTCATCGCCATCGTCATCATCTTCGCCATGATGACCATTGTCTTTCGCTCCCTGAAAATCGGCATCATCAGCCTCTTACCCAACACCCTCCCGCTGCTCGTCACCTTCGGATATATGGGCTGGGCAGGCATCGACCTCAACACCACCACCATCATCATCTTCGCCATCAGCCTCGGCATCGCCGTCGACGACTCCATCCACTTCTTCGCCCGCTTCGTCGAAGAGCGCCAACGCCAGGACTCCCTCAAAGAGGCGATTCTGCAGACCTACTTCGGCGCCGGCCGCGCCATCTTGCTCACCAGCATCCTGCTGCTCATCGGGATGGGGGTCCTCACATTCAGCAACTTCGTCCCCACCTCTCAATTCGGCCTGTTGACGGGACTGACCATCGCCGGCGCCATCCTCGCCGACCTCATCATCCTCCCCGCCCTTCTCTACATCGTATACTCGCGCTTTCCCGGCAAAACCCGGACCGCCCCCCTACAGCCGTAGCCGGACACCGACCCTGCACCGAGACCGAGACCGAGACCGAGACCGAGACCGAGACCGAGACCGAGACCGAGACCGAGACCGAGACCGAGACCGAGACCGACACCGAGACCGAGACCGAGACCGAGACCGAGACCGAGACCGAGACCGAGACCGAGACCGAGACCGAGACCGAGACCGAGACCGAGACCGAGACCGAGACCGAGACCGAGACC
>SLPW01000373.1 GCA_007131755.1 Myxococcales bacterium
AGTAGGTGGACTCGAAGCTGTCGTGAACGCTGGGTTCGACGCCGCCTTCGGCGTACCTCTCTATCGTCTGGACCGAGGTGCCGTCTTCGAATAATTCCAACGTATATTTCTCGCCATCGAACTTGGAAATCTCTGCGGTGCGCTCCACCTCGTCGGCGGGCTCTTCCTCCTCGGATGTGGGAGTCCTGATTGGCTCGGGATAATGGCTGATCGCAATCCTGTTGCCCTCGGGGTCGCGGGCGTAGGAGGTATAGGGCGTGCGGTCCTCAATGGCTGCTCCGTGAGCGGCGAGGCGAGCTTCTAGCCTGGGTCTCTGTTCGGGAGAGATGGATATGGCCAAAAGGAAGGGGCCGGCGCCGACAGCGACGACGGGATCGCTGCTGGCGTCGGTGCGCTCCACCATCAAGATCGGGCCGCCCAGATCAAGCCAGATGGAGCGAAGCTGGTCGCCGTCGTCGTAGTGCCTGACGAGTTCGGGCAGATCGAATACCTGTTGGTAGAAACGGGCGACCTCTTCGACGTCTCGGGCTCCGAGAGCAATGTGGTGAAGTCTCGTCACGTTGTCCGTCACCCGTCGGCACAGGGTTGCGTCATCCGATGATGCATTCGCCCACATCGTCGCCAGCGCCGATGCCGCACATCTGAGAGCAACAATCGGAGTTCTGCGTGCAGCTCTGGCCGATCTGACTGCATTTTCCGTCACATTCGCCGCAGTCCACGGTGCCTCCGCATCCGTCGGGGAAGATGCCGCATCCTTCGCCGAGCTCTGCGCACGTCAGTGGGGTGCAATCGTCGGGAATGATGCAGGCTCCCAGATCGAAGAACATATAGACCAGGGCCTTTTCCTGGGAGGAAAGGGACTGGGTCTGGTCGTTGCAGTTGTCGGGAAATCGCCCCCAGGGTTCGGCGTTGCCGGCAGAGGCGACGTGAAGATCGCTGTAGACGACGCGGCCGCACTGCTGACTTCCTTCGGCGCCCACAGGGGTGTGGAAATCGAAATAGGCCGTCTGATCTCCAGAGGTATAGATCCATCTGCGGGCTACATCTTGGTTGATCCAGGCGATATTGTCCCATAACTCAACGGCGGGAAAACTATTCTGCCCCGTCAATGCACCCACGGCGTTCATCCACTCCGCCATTTGCTGGCCACCGGCAAAAGAGGTGTCGATAATCCCCGTCCGGTCGTAGGGGCCACTAAAGCCTTGCCATCCAGCCACATTTCGAAAGGAATTGGGGCCACTTTCCAGCCAGGACTTCTGCTGATCCGTCATAAAGGCACGTCCTCCAAGATGGGTGAAGGCTTCCAGCGCCTGTGCAGCGTTACCGCTGACGAATGGCGACGGGTAGTGACAGGAAAAGAGTACGATATCGTAGTCGTTGACGCCCGCAAGCTCGGACCACCACTGGGTGCCGGAGGGGAAGTCGGCGCCGTTGTTGAAACCGTCGCTAAAACCCGTGCTTCCCCCGGCGCTGTAGATGTGGACGCTGGCATCGCTTCCGGCGACGCCGAATTCGCTGTCGTCGAGGCCCACCTTGTTGACCAGACATTCCAGGGCGTCCGAGTTTCCGGTGGTCACGGCAACTCTGGGAATATTGCCCTCATTTCGGTTGCGTGGAAGGCGCAACTTCTCGGGGTCGTTGATGGTGTTGACCGTGCATTCGTCGATATTCGAAATGGTGATCGTGCGGCGCCACTTTCCGGACTGGATCACAAGGGGAACCTCGTCGGTGGCCGGGACGTTCTCCAGATAAAACTCTCCGAGGTGATTGGTCGTCGTCTGGACCAAGGGGCTTCCGCTGACGATTTCGGTACAGGGCTGGCAACTGGCTCCTTCCGGCAGCGGAGCGAGCTCCTCGGTGGGAATATAGACATAGGCGTTGGGCAGCGGGAGCTGACCGGAGGGGATGTAGACGGTGCCCGCCAGGCTGGTCACCGGTTGATCCGGCGGGCAGGCCACCTGATCGCACTCCATGCCCTCGCAGGGCTCACCGGCGTCCTCTCCGTCGCCGCCATCGCCCTCGTGGCCCGTACCGCCATCGTCGCCTCCTCCACCATTGCCTGCATCGGAGTCGCCGTTTCCGGGGCGAGTATTGTCCTCATCGCTCAACCCCGTCGTGTCCGTGCAGGCCATCGTCGTCGCCCCCATGGCGAAGGCGAAGAAGGCGACGAAGAGCAGTGAAGGAAGTCGAACAATGCAGCGGGATATACGCACGGGAGGCCTCGTCAGATGGGTTGTACGATTCAGCATCACAATTATCTGATGCACAAGATAGCACCCTCGATTTGCTGGCACAAATGTAGGGGGAAGCTCTTTGGTGCTCACCTTCATAGTACTTTGCCCCGTGAGACCATTCGGCGAGGCGCCTGTGGCGAGGGCAAGGTGGGGGAGCGCGGGCTGTCAGCCCGCAATGCTGCCAGGTTGGCCACGCTCACGGGAGTACTTAACGCGACTATTGGCGAGTCACGACGACTCGTTGGCAAAGAACGAAGGAGGAGGCGATGTGGGAAATCCTGATCGTCCTGATCGTCGTCGGGCTATTCGTCATGGCCATGATGTTGCCACGGCGGGCGCGACGTCGCCACATGAAGTCCGGAGAGCCCCGCGAGCGCTTCGGCGATGAGCCGAGAGAGCGCATCGGGGACGGGAACTAGTGCTGGCCCCCGGAAATACGTGAGCACCTCGGCGGCTCAATTTGCCGATCCCATCGTCGAGACTCCTCGAAGGGTTGACCCTATCTCGTCGTCTCTCCTTGGTCTCGACAAATTGC
>SLPW01000001.1 GCA_007131755.1 Myxococcales bacterium
CTTCCCGTGCCCCGCGCCTGGCTCAAGGCCTGGCGCGCGGGGCGGTGGTCGGAAGTGACCGAAGAAGCGGCGATCTGGCGGGACTATGGCCTGGAGGCCCGAGAGGTGGAGGAGTTGCGGTGTTGGCGGGGTGGAGAGCGCGCGAAGGATCACACATACGACATTGAGAGGACCATATCGATGTAGCGCAGGGAAGCCTTGTGCTCCCGAGCATATCGGCCCGCAGTTCAGGCCGACGAAGACAGCCACGTGGCTTGGCCTCGTGATTCGGATGGCCGGATAGCTCCGATCAAATCGGGAAGGAGAATGGAGACAACACAATGACCACCGTACAACAATGGCTTCACAATGCGATGGCCATGGACCGCCACGCCGAGGCGGCGCCCGCCGCCGACACCGACGCCGTTGAACTCTCCGAAAAGCAGCGCGCTGCCGTCCGTCGGGGGGCGCAGGTGGTGGAGCGCTACGGCGGGGTGCTCCTGGCCGATGCAGTGGGCCTGGGGAAAACGCGCATGGCCGTGCAGATGGCCAGGCGCGTGGTGCGCAGGATGGGGCGTCGTGGGGCGCGAGCGGAGCGGGCGTTGTTTTTGGTGCCGGCGAGGCTTCGCGAGGAGTGGCGAAGAGCCATCGGGCGGGCCGGGTGGCGCGTGGGGCGCGACGCCGAGGCGGTATCTCATCACCACCTCAGTCGCGCCGAATGGGTCGGAAGGCCGTCGGTGGTGGTCGTCGACGAGGCGCATCGGTTTCGCAATCCACAGGCGAAGCGAAGCCGAAATCTTGCGAAGCTGACGGCCCGGTCGCCGGTGATCTTGGTGACGGCGACGCCGGTGTGTACGCGTCGCGACGACCTTCGGACACTGCTGGGCTATTTTCTGCGCGACGAGGCCGTCAAATCCATGGTCGGCGTGGGGCTGAGCGAGGCCTTCGATGCCGACGAGGAGGGGACGTTCGACGTGGTGGAGATCCTGGAGCAGGTGGTGATCCGACGTCGAAGGCCCGACTTCGGCGCCGGTGGACGGCCGGCGGTGCGCTTCGAAACTCTGGAGTACGAGGCAAAGGACGAAGAGGCGTGGCTGTGGAGAAACCTCGAGCCCACCCTTCGCTCGCTTCATTTCGCGGCCACTGGCGAGGAGTGGCCGCGTGGGCTGTTGGTGAACAACCTGCTTCGGATGTGGGAGAGCGGCGCCGAAGCCCTTCGGCGAAGCCTTGAGGAGCTGATTCACTTCCACGACAGATGGCTGGAAGCCGTGGAAGCAGGGCGTCGAGTGGAGCGCCCGGACTTCAAGGCGCTCTTCGGCAGGGTGGATCGCGAACAGCGGGTCTTTCCCTTCTTATACGGCTCCGAGTCCAGGCCGCCGCCGAAGGGGCGTATAGAGGCCGTGGGGGCCGACCGAAGGACTTTGGAGGGGCTCCTCACCAGGCTAAAGAAGATGCGGCGAAGCGGATCGGGGAGGATGGAGGCCATCGTGGAATTGGTGGCAGACGACTCCAGGTCGGCCTATCTGATCTTTACGGCCTATCGGGCAGCGGCGAAGGCCGTCTTCGACGGGCTAAGAGGCCAGGGAGAGATCACGACGGGGCTCGTTACTGGCGAGGAGGCGCGGGCTACGGGGCTCGGGAGAACGACGGATCGGGAGGTCCTGCGGCGTTTTCTGGGAACCTCCGGGGTGATGCCGCCGCATCGGGCGCTCCGGGTGCTGGTGGCCACGGATTGTCTGGCCGAAGGCGTCAACCTCCAGCGCTGCTCGAAGCTCATATTGGCGGACCTTCCCTATTCGCCGGTAAAGCTGGAACAGCGGATCGGGAGAATCGCCCGTCCCGGATCGCCTGTGGATCGAGTGACCGTCTACCTTCCCAGACCGAGCTCCTGGGCCGATAGCCTGGGGATGCGGCGTCGACTGGGTGAGCGTCTGGACATGGCGGAGAAGATGGGGGCGAGTCACCAATTGGCCAGGGCTACCGGGCTGGGAGACGCAGATTGCGACGAAGAAGACGAGGAGGGCGGGCCCCTTGCGGCGATGACGAAGGAGGAGCGGCTGTGGCGACGGCTTCAGGAGACGGCGGAGGGGGATGAAGCACCGCCCTTTGCCCGCGCCGTCGATGGCGGAGACCACGGTCTGTGGGCGCGAGTGCGGGTCGTGGCCGGCACAGAGAGGCTTGTGTGGCTGTGGATCCCCGAGGGGGGAGAGGAGGCGGTGGTGAAGTTGTCGGAGCAATTACAGGGGCTTGCGCGGCTTGCCGACGACGAGCGGCCGGTCCAGCCCTGGAAGCCGCAGGGGCGGCGATGGGAGGCCGCTCGGCGATGGGTTCGTCGACGCACTGCGCAGTTGGAGGCGTCCCGGCTGGCGCCGGCGCTGGTGGGCGCGAATTCGCAGGAGGTGTGGCTTTGGCGCAGGTTGAGGGAGGCCGTGCGATCTGGCGCGGTACAGGCCGATGGAGAGCAGTTGGAGCGGTGGCGGCGCAGGCTGCTTCGCATCCATCCGGCGGGGATACGGGTGGAGATGGAGGAGTTGGTGACGCAGGAGGTGGATGTGGGGCGAATTTTGCGCTTCGTGGAGGGGCTAGGTGAGGCGCCGGAGTCCGGCGCCGTGGAGGTGGAGATCGAGGCTTGTCTGCGGGTTTGAGAGTGCGCGAAGCGCGCCGGCGATCGGTGACCCCGGGCTCCTTGAACAACAGTCGGCCGGGGCTACGAAAGGAGCGGACGGAAATGAGGAGGTAGACGGGGAACGGACATTGCACTCCCCGCAGCACCACCAAACGTACATTGC
>SLPW01000493.1 GCA_007131755.1 Myxococcales bacterium
GCGCATCCTCTACATCGAGGGTGAGATGCGGTCGCGTCATTTTCTTCAACAGGCCTTGAGCGACGAGGACTTCGACGTCGAAACCCGAAGTCCCACGGGCATCCCCACCGACTTCGACGATCTCGACGAATTCGACCTCATTCTCCTCTCCGACGTCCACTCCGACTACGTCTCAGACGAACAGATGGCGATGTTCGAGCGCTACGTCCGCCAGGGAGGGGCGCTGGTGAAGATCGGCGGCGAGGACTCCTTCGGCGCCGGTGGCTGGCGTCACACCCCTCTCGAGGAGATCATGCCCGTGACCTTCGAGAGCCAGGAGACTCATGAAACCCCGAGCCTCGCCGTCCTGCTGGTCATCGATCGATCCGGATCCATGTCGGAGCACCGTCGAATGGAGCTCGCTCGGGAAGCGGCCCGCGCCGCCGTACGAGAGATGGACGACGACACGGAGGTCGGAATCTTGGCCTTCGATCACGAGGTCGTCACCATTACCCCCATCCAGCCTGTGCGAAATCGGGCGCGCATCCTTAACCAGATCGACCGCATCCAGATCCGTGGCGGTACCGACATCGCCCTCGCTCTCTCCGAATCCTTCGATAAGATGGTCTTCAACCCCGCCCGGGTCCGTCACGTCATCCTCTTGACCGACGGGATTTCGCCGGAGGACAATATCTTCACCGAGACCATGCCCGCCATGCGTCTCGAGGATATCACCGTCACCACCGTCGCCGTCGGCCAGGGCGCCGAGACCTCACTGATGCGCCGCGTCGCCCAGGCCGGCAACGGGCGCTTCTACTACACCAATCAGCCCTACGACGTGCCTCAGATCTTCGTCGACGAAACCCGAGCCGTCGCCGACAGCGCCCTCGTCGAGGAGCCGGTGCGCACACAGCTCACAGGCCGCGCCCAATTCCTCCAGGGCATCGACTGGGACCAGGCCCCCTTCCTTCTGGGATACGTCTCCACCACCCCTCGTCCGGAGGCTGACGTCTTGCTGTCCACCGACTCCGGGGAACCACTGCTGGCCCGCTGGCGCGTCGGCCTCGGCCAGTCCATCGTCTTTACCTCGGACGTAAAGAATCGCTGGGGCGTCAACTGGGTGCGCTGGTCCGGTTATCCCCAATTCTGGGCACAATTGGTGCGCTCCAATATGCGCACCGACGACACGGACCGCCTGCCCATGCGCGCCGAACTCCACCAGGACCGTGGACGCGTCATCGTCGACGCCATCGGCCCCGACGACCGCTTCATCAACGATCTTCAGTCCACGCTAAGCGTCGAATCCCCTTCTGGCGAGCTCTCCGAGGTCCCTCTGGAACAGGTCGCTCCGGGACGTTTCGAGGCCCTCTTCGACCTCGACGAATTCGGCGCCTACGAGTTGATCGCCGAACACGAATTGGACGGCCACGCCTTCGCCCAGAGCAGAGCCAGCCTTTCCTATGCCTATCCCCGGGGCCTGTCCTTTACGGAGCCCAATACCGAACTCGTCGAGCGCGCCGTCGAGGTCGCCGACGGGGTCATCAATCCCACGTCGGAGCAACTCTTCGACGCCGAGGGCGAGGAGACCCGATATCGTCGCCACCTCTGGCCCTATTTCGCCGCCCTGGCGATGCTCTTGCTTATCCTCGACCTCGGCCTTCGCCGCATTCGACTCTCGGGCTCCACCAACGTCTCCTGGGACGATCTGGTCGGGTGAAGTCTTCTCGGCCCGAATCGCCCTGGGCCCCACGATTCTTCAACGACTGTCGACGGGCAATTACTTCGAAAACTCGAAGGTCTGCTTGACGCGGACAACCCCGCCGTCTTGCGGCTCCGGGAACTGCCCCCTCTCCTCGCTTCGCTCGGTGTCTCCCCCACCGCCCACTCGATACGGATCCACTTTCGGACTGGAACATAGGGCTTTCGGAGACGATGTGCTCCCGCGCATCGGCAGTCCTACGCAGTCCGTCGCAGCGACTGCCGATAGCGGGGACGCTATCGTCTCCGAAAAACCCTTCTAATGATAAGTTCAGTGGTTCACTGTGTTGTCGAGATAGCCGCATAGATACTGACGGAGAGTGGATTCGGATCGAGTACCACCACCGGGGAGAGAACCTTCGCAGCTTCGATGAGGCTGACGAATGATCATCAACGCCGTGACAACTCCTGGACCACCTCTCCAAGCTTGGAGCGTGTAATCGCCCTGGCCAGGTCGGTCAGTGACAATACTCCCACGAGGCGCCCCGAATCGCCGGTCACCAGCAATCGACGCACGCGGTGTCTCTCCATTAATTTCTGGGCGGCGTTGAATTTGGCCTGATAGTGGATGTTGATGACATCCGGCGTCATGGCCTCTCGAACACGCACCTCGGCCGGATCGTCTCCGGCGGCGATGACCCGGCAGATGATATCACGATCGGTAAGCACTCCCACCATCGATTCATCGTCCACAACGGGCACGATCCCGCAATCGTGGTGCTTCATCGCCATCGCCACCTCCAACACCGTATCCTCGGGTCCACAGGTGACTACGTCTCTGGTCATAATCTGATCAATTCTCATGGTCGCTCCCGATCGCTTCGGTTGTGGTGAGATTCCTCGATGGCAGCCCCCTACAATGATAGTCACGACCCGGTGTTGATGGAGAGAGAGTGGACTAATTTACTGCCGCGCTCCCGGAGATACTGGAGCTTACAACCCGATTCTTGTTTCCCCTGCGATGTCCGTCTATCATCACCCGTACTTCACTGATCGAAATGGATATAAAATAACCTGAATTATGGAGTGACACGATGAGATCCGATTCCTTCGCCGTTCGTTGCCGGCCAGCTACCGTCTTCTTTGCTCTCTTTGTGGCTTTCTCCCTGAACTTCGGGGGCTGTTCCTGCGACGACACCGAGGAAATCGAACAGGACGAAGATGCCGGAGTCCACGACGACACGGGAATCGACACCGGCGTCGAGGACACCGGTCCCGACGCCGCTCCAGACGTCGAGGACACCGGTCCCGACGCCGCTCCAGACGTCGAGGACACCGGTCCCGACGCCGAACCGGACGTCGAGGACGCAGGCCCTGATGCCGAGCCCGACGTCGAGGACACCGGCCCCGATGCCGAGCCCGACGCCGGCCCGAATGACGAGGTCGACCCCTTCGATTTCGCCTTCCAGTCCCTGGACGACCCCCAGCGGATACGTCTGGCTCTATTGGAAGAGGAGGATCAATGGCCGGTGACGGATCCAGATCCGAACCTGGAGGACACGCTGCCAAGAATCGCCCCGGACGGGCGTTCCATCGCTTTTAGCCGCGGCGATCTCGAGAGCGGAATTTACGATCTCTTCTTGCTCGACCTGGTAGACGGCTCGGTCACCCGATTGACGGAGATCGGCGAAACCGAAGAGTGTCTGATTGTTCCCATCAATTGGGATCCCAGCGGGGATCGCCTCGGGTTCGGTTGTACAGGTGACGTCTCACAGGGAGAGGTCATCCTGGGCCACGTCACCGTCGAGGGAGAGGTCACTTTATTCGATCCCCCCGGGCAAGACGTTTTCTTTCTCACCGGCTTTTTTCTTCCCGACGGTGACTGGTTGGTTCACGCCTTCGATCTCGACACCGAAACCGAAGAATTGCGCCGCCTCGATCCCGATGACCCCTCGTCAACGGGAGAAGTACTCGTCTCCTTCGATGATCTGTATTTTCTCTCCGGGCTTGCTCTGTCTCGCGATGGCTCCGAAGTCGCTGCCATCCATGCCTTCGATCCCTTCTCCGAGCCATCGATCCGTCAAATCACGATTGCCAACCTCGTCGACGGCACCTACCACCAGATCCTGGGCGACGACGAAGAGAGCCTCACCGCGGCCGGACCGCATTACGTACTGGACTGGCATCCCGACGGCGATCGTCTGCTCGTCGCCAGCGGATCCCATGAAGAGGGTTTTGGAGTCCTGCGAATTGTCGACGCCGCCACCGGAGAAGATCAAACGATGCTGGCCATGCCGGAAGACCTGACCTGGGGAACCCTGAACGGCGAATTCGCTCCCGGGGGAGACTTCGTCCTATTTACGGACTCCGATAGCGACTTCCAGATCTGGAACGAAGGTTCTCTCTATCGCGTCGACACCGACGGCACGGGGATGCAGATCCTCAACTTCGTCGCCAACCTCGAGGGCTCCGGCCATTCCAGCTTCAACCCCACCCTCTACGACTAAACCACTCTCAAGTGGTTTGCTTTTTCGCCTCGTCCAGATCATGTAGATCTCCCTGCGTCGAGATCGCCGGCCAACCCCCTGGAGACCGTCATGACCCCGATACCGAATTCTATCTACGTCACCTTCATCGTCGCCCTCACCATCGCTCTTTTTGCCGGATGCGACTGCAATGGAGCCGAGCCCGCCGAACCCCTTCCGGAAGGCGAGTTGGTCTACGACGAGGACTTCAGCACCGGCGAGTTGGGACCGGAGTGGAAGCTCGGTTTCTACAACGACGAGCAGGAGCGAGACGGTGTGGAGATCGACGATATCTGGCAGATCATCGACGGTACCCTTCACGTCCAGGGCGCACAAAACAAAGGCCTATGGCTCCAAAAACCCCTGCCCGAGCAGTTCCGAATAAGCTTTACGGCCCGCAGCGAGGCCGTCTCCGGCGATATCAAATTCGAGGTCCTCGGCGACGGCCAGGCCAACGCCAGCGGCTATGTGGGCATCTTTGGGGGATGGAATAACAGCCTCAACATCGTCGCGCGCCTCGACGAGCACGGCGACGACCGCCTCGAGGGAGCCTCCCAACACCGTGTAGAACGGGGACGAGACTATCGGTTCGACGTGGTGCGCACGGACCAACGCCTGCGGTGGTACGTCGACGGCGAGCTCTTTTTGTCCTTCGACGATCCCGCCCCCCTTCGCGGCGACGACCATCAATACTTCGCGTTCAATAACTGGGAGACTCCCCTCTTCTTTGACGACCTTCGCATCTACGACGTCTCCGAAAGCCAGCCCTGAGGCGATCATCCCGTATTGCGCATTCCCGCGGCCACGCCGTTGACGGTGGTCAAAAAAGCCCTCTGGAGCTGCTCGCTCTGTTCGACGTCGCTGCGCAGACGCCGCAACAGCTCCACCTGTACCAGATTGATGGGGTCCACATAGGGATTTCGCACCTCGATGGAGCGTCGTAGCACGGGGTTTTCGTCCAGTAATTTGTCGCGACCGGTCAGGCGCAACAATGCGTCCACGCTGCGATCATAGCGCTGTCGAAGCTCCTCCCCGAGGTCTTGAAGTGGCTCGGGGACGAGAACCTCGTCGTACAGCGCAGCGATGCGCATATCTGCCTTCGCCAATACCATCTCGATGAGGTCGAAAGTGGACTCGAAGAAGGGCCACTGTCGATACATTTGCTGCAGCCTTTCCTCCCCTTCGGCGTCGAAGACCTCCTGAAGCCCCTCTCCGGTGCCGAGCCACGATGGCAATAGGAGCCGGATCTGTGTCCAGGCAAAGACCCAGGGGATCGCCCGCAGGGTCTCCAGCCCCCCGCCGGCGCGTCTGCGGGCCGGACGACTCCCGATATTGAGACCTCCCAGTTCGACCTCCGGTGTGGCCCTGCGGAAGTACTCCACGAAGCGCTCGTCGCCTCGGACCACACCGCGATAAGCCTGGCGAGCCACATCGGCCAGCTCATCCATCACTTTTCGCCACTCCTCGCGAGGTCCCGCCGGCGGAATCAGCGTCGCCCTCAGAGTCGCCGTGGTGTACAGCTCCAATGTTCGGTGGGCGATCCCGGCAAGTCCGAATTTTGCCTGCACCATCTCCCCTTGCTCCGTCACCCGAAGCCCGCCGTCCACCGACCCGGGCGGCTGGGACAGGATCGCCAGATAAGTAGGCCCCCCTCCACGCCCCACACTTCCCCCACGGCCGTGAAAGAGGGTCGCCCGTACTCCGAACTCCTCACAGGCAGCCACGATCTGCTCCTGCCCCTTATACAACTCCCAGGCCGCCGCCAGGCGCCCTCCGTCCTTGGCGGAGTCCGAGTATCCGATCATCACCTCCTGACGTCCTTCGATGCGCTCTCGATACCAGTCGATCTGAAGAAGCTGTCGGAGCACGTCGCCGCAATTGTGCAGATCGTCGATGGTCTCAAATAGGGGCACCACCCTCAGGGCGGGCTCTGTGAAGGCCTCCTGAATCAACAACTCCACGGCCAGCACGTCGGAGGCGCTCTCGGCCATGGAGATCACATAGGCCCCAAACGAATCCTCTCCTATCTGTGCCGCCCTTTGAAGGGTATCGAGGACATCCTGCACCGGCGCTTCGAACTCCACGTTTCTGGGAATCAGTGGCCGGCGGCTTTGCAATTCCTCCACCAGGAATTCCAGGCGTTTTTCTTCGGGCCAGGATGCGTAGCTTCCCAACTCCAGGTAGCGAGTAATCGCGTCCAGGGTTTCCGTATGCCGCGTACTCTCCTGACGAAGGTCGAGACGCATAAGGGTCAACCCGAAGCAGGCCAGGCGACGCAACAGATCCAACAGCCGCCCATCGGCGATCCGCGCCAACCCGCTGTCGCGAAGGGAGCGATCGCATAGCTCCAGGGGCTCCCACAACTCTTGCTCTTCCCAGTAAATCTGCTCGCGCTTGAGAGTCTCTCCGCGCAACACCTCTTCCAGATGTTCTCGCGTGCGATCCAGACGCCGACGCACTCCTCGTAGCAGCTCTCGATAGGGCTCCGGAGCGTCGCCCACTACCTTGCGCACCTCCTCAGTGCACACCGTCTCCGACAGCTCCGCTCTCAGAGCGTCGACCTCCCGATAATACAGGTCTGCCGCCATCCACCGCGACAACAGGCACACCCTGCGCGTGACCTCCGGGGTGACGTTGGGATTGCCGTCTCGATCGCCGCCCATCCAGGAACCGAAACGGATCGGTGCCGTCCTATATGGGAGTCTGCGCCCCGTATGTTCCTCCAGGGCATCGCTCAACTCGCGAAGAAAGTCCGGCACCAGGTCCCACAAGACCCCTTCGACGACGGCAAATCCACTTCGCGCCTCGTCCTCCGGTGTCGGACGGGCACGGCGGATCTCGTCGGTCTGCCAGATGGAGAGGATCTCTCGGCGAAGCGCCTCGCGAGCCTGCTCTCGTTCGCGGGGCGTCAGCTCGGGCCTGTCCCTTAGCTCGAGCACCGACGCCACCCGATTCTGCTTTTGCTGCAACGTTCTGCGGGTCACTTCCGTGGGGTGCGCCGTAAAGACCAGCTCCACCTGCTGCGAGCAAATGGCATCGAAGAGCTCCCCTTCACCCACGCCCTGCTCTGCGAGTTCGACGAAAGCCTGCTCAAACGAGCCCCTTTGAGGGCCACTCTCCTCGTCGCGTTGATATTGGCGGCGCCTGCGCACCCGATGGTGTTGCTCCGCCTGATTGGCCAGCGTCAGAAATTTCGAAAACGCCCGGGCCACGCTCAAGGCCCGATCTTCGGGGAGGCCTTCGAGCAGCTTGCGCAGCTGATCGAACTCCCCTCCCTCTTTGCGATGAGATTGTTTTGATAGCCGCCGCACCTGCTCGACGGTCTCGAAGAGTTCTTCTCCCCCTTGTTCCGCCAAGATCTCCCCCAACAGCGTCCCCAGAAGATTGACGTCCTCCCGAAGTGGCGCGTGGGGATCGAATTCGCTCTCCCTGGCGTCGGTCATCGCTTCTCCTCGTCTCGTGGAACCAGAGTCGACCACCGCCGGGCTACCAGGTCGGTTCCCTTCCGATCTGCCAGCGAGCAACCAGACTCTGATAAGCCATATAATTCGCCACCGCAAAGGCCGGAATCATCAACAGCCACACCAATAATGACAGCCCGTAGGTGATCATCAATCCCACCAGCCCCGCCTCCGGGCCAAAGAGCTCCGTCCCCGCTCCCACCAACAGCCCCATGGGAATCATCAACAGACAATAGGCGGCCGTCGAGATCATCCACATCGCCATCATAACCACGATAAATAGCCCCACCATATAGAACCAATTGCGAAAGCCCTTCACCACTTCAAAGGCCCGATTTAACCCCGAGATGGCACCAGCGTCTTCGCAAATCACGGCCATATCCGCAAAGTGCACGAAGGAATAGGCGATCCAACCGGCGACCTGGAGCAAAAAGAAAATCGCCATCAACCCCAAAAATCCGCCCATGCTGTCGATGACACTGTCCATCATCGTGATCATCACCAGCCACGCCGCCCCGAGAAAGGGCAACATCACCATTCCCTTCAAGAAAAACGAGCCCATCACGGGCAACGTCTTTGCGAAGGCGAACCCGAATTCTCCCCCCTTTGTCCCGCGCCGATACACATTGTCCAGCCGCCTGAAGGTGGCCGTCCAAAAAAAGGCCCACAGAGCCAGCACGAACGCCATGCCCACCACCATGACGACGACGAATCCCACACCCGCCGCTGCAGCCCCGGCTATGCCAGCGACGATGGACAGCGCAATTACGGAGACGAAATACAGCACAATCCACAATAGGGTGTAACCCGTCAGCCCCCATATCACCTTCGGAAATAGCCTCACCATCTCCGCCAGGGTGTCTCCGAATTCCGTCGGTCCCTGTGCGGTGCCGTCAAATCCCGCCAACTGCGCATCGTCGACACCGAGCTCGGCCTCCGGCGTCGCGTAATAGTCGTACATCTCATTCATTTTCGGACCCTGAAATCCAGTATTGCGTCGCCTCTCCCCTCATTAGAGCGGACCGGCTTTCGATGCGCAACCTGTCTCCTCGCTGACCCAACTCCAACGCTCACCAATTGCACACCGTCCTTCAGCCCGTCCAACTCTGCGAGCGCACTGCCCCGCTCTTCGATCGGAACGGATTCGCGATCTAACACCAGGCGTGCACGCTGATGGAGGGGGATTGCAGGCTGTACAGAGCTGACCGGGACTCATCACAGCCCCTTTATGGACACTCCCCCTCGATGCCCAACTCCTTATCCACCGCACAGGCCGCTTCTTCCCCCAGTGCGTCGACGATGGCCTTTCGGATCAACTCCAGCCGCTCCACGCGCACGGCATACGCATCGGGCCGAATCCCCTGTCCATTGCGCACCGCCCAGTACTTCGTAATCTCCGCTCCGTAGAAAAAAATCATCGCCGACAGATAGATCCACAACAGCAACGTCACCATCACTCCCGCTGCCCCGAATACGGAGGTCGTGGCCACCTCGCTAAGTACGATCTCCACCAACTCCTTGCCGATGGAAAATAAGATGGCCGTAATCACGGCGCCGAAGATGACGTCACGCCAGGCCATGATGACGTTGGGCACCCATTTGAAAATCATGGCAAAGAGCGCCGTCATGACGATGAAGGTTCCCGCCAATTCGGCGCGATACCACTTCGATAATGACAGCCCCATCACCGTCTCCAAATGATCCGCTGCTGCCGTCACGGCGATGGAAAAACCAATGGCCACCGTCGCCAGAAGGCCGAAACAAAAGATCATGAAGAACGCCCCGGCCCGCCGCCATATGCGGGCGGCGATGCTCGCTCCCTGACGCTTTTCCACCCCCCACAGGATATTCAAGGTTGCCCGCAGGGCGTCGAAACACCGAAAGGAGCTCCATCCCAGCGCCGCCATGGCCACCACCGAAGCCTTGATCCCGTGCTGGCGATCTTGCCACCGATCGATGACCTCCCAGACGTATTCTTCCAGCCGCGGTCCCACGAATTCGTGCAGTCGTACCGTCAACTGATTTCGCAGCACCTCCTCATCGAATAAATATCCTCCCACCCCCAACACCAGCATGATCAAGGGAACGACAGCAAAGGAGGCATAGAACGCCACCGCCGCCGCCATGCGCGAGCCATTGTCGCGAGACCAGGCGCGGCCTGCCTTTCCGAAGATGATCCCCAACTCGATGACGCCGTCGCGTATTTGCTTCCAGATCATCGCCTACCTCTACTGACCTCAACCACGAGCCGAAACCGACGGCTCGGACATCCCCAACGTACCGCACTAACACCGCGGGGGCGAAGGTCCCCGAACCCGCCACGCGATTGGAACAACCACCGAAGTCAACACAAATATACACCAATTCAGTCCCAAGTCCTCCTGCGCGCCGCCACAGCCTGGCAGGTCCCCGATGAAATCCGAGATCGAGATCGACGTCGAATATGATAGGCTCTACACCAATGCATGGATGCTCCTCGACACTCCTTTGGAGGCAATATGATTGCCCTGTGGATTCTCATACCCCTTGCCATCCTTATCGCCGTTGTGGCCGTCTACGATCGAGCCCAGAAGCAAAACCCCATCCTGCGCAACTATCCCGTCATCGGGCGTTTTCGCTTTGTGCTCCTCGATCTGGGCCCGAAGCTGCGCCAGTATATCGTCGCCAACAACGACGAAGAGCGCCCCTTTTCTCGCGATCAACGCCGCTGGATCGATGACTCCTCCAAGAAGCAGAACAACTACTTCGGCTTCGGCACGGACAATAAATTGGAGACCACCTCCAATTATCTGATCATCAAACCCGCCGTCTTCCCCACCCACCATCCCGAAAAGGGCGAAGAGGGCTACGATCCCGAACACCCCATCAGGTGCAATAAGATCCTGGGGGCTGCCAGAAATCGAAAAAAGGCCTTTCGCCCCGACTCCGTACTCTACGTATCGGCCATGAGCTTCGGTTCGCTCAGCTCGGCCGCCGTGGAAGCCCTCAACCGGGGCTGCCACATCGCCGATAGCCTCCACAACACCGGCGAAGGAGGCATCGCCCCCTATCACGACCACGGCGCCGGTTTGATCTGGCAACTGGGCACCGGCTATTTCGGTGCCCGCGACGACGATGGCAATTTCTGCATGGACAGACTCGTCGCCGGCGCGGAAGAGCACAATGTGCGCGCCATCGAGATCAAGCTGAGCCAGGGCGCCAAGCCGGGCCGAGGCGGCGTCCTTCCCGCCGAAAAAATCTCCTCCGAGATCGCTGCC
>SLPW01000449.1 GCA_007131755.1 Myxococcales bacterium
ACAACTGGATCCGTCTTCGCCGTCGCTGACGGTGACACTGGTGCCGTCCTCACAGGACAGCACGGCGGAGCCATCTCCCTGATCTTCGACGGTGCACGACGAACCGTCCTGGCCGTCTGTCACGGTCACCGAGGTGCCGTCACCGCAGGTGATGTCGTAGGTGCCGTCCTGATTGTCCACAGTGGTACAGGAGAAGTCGTCAACGGTCAGAGTTTCGCCGCTGGGACATTCGATCTCGATTTCACCGTCGGAGATCTCGATGATCGTACAAACGGGAGAGCCCAGGACTCGAAATTTGAGGTCAAGATTCGGGTTTGCATCGCCTCCCAGGTAGGCGACTCCCTCCGGATAGATATTGCCGGAGGCGTAGCGATACATGCCGCGACCGCTGGGCATTTCCACCATAAATGTGTAGCGATTGCCCTCGACCAATTGGTAGTCCGAGAAGTCAAAATCAGCCCACCCCGTGAGGCCGTCCAGGTCCTCCGTTACGGAGCCGATATATTCACCATCGGGACCGTCTCCGTAGCGAAGGGTCATGGTCGCCTCGGCGTCGCCCAAATGCGTATTTACGTCCCCATAGCCAAAGCTGATGGTGTCGATCTCAGAGGTGACAGCTTTAAAGGACTGTCCGACCACATATATGTTGTTAAAGCTAGAGCCAACGTTCCAGGTATCCTGAACGATATTTGCCGCCCAGGCAGTAAAGGGACTCAAGAAGACGGCCAGTGCAAGAATTGTGGACAAGACAATCTTTTTCATTGCGATGCTTCCTGTACAGAGATTCCCTGTCTCTCGCCAATATGTGCGGGAAATCAGGAGGTGAGGTTGTTTCGAACGATGAATCCGATATGCTGCCGGCGGTCGATTTCGCCATGGATCGGATTTTCGAAGCGTAGCAGCGCAGTGGAGGGGAGTCGATAGGCTTTTGTGACGATAAAGGCCGCTCCCGCCCCCCCCCGCGGCTTTGCACCGCGCGGTGAAGCAGACCGAAAAGCCAGCAGTTTTCCGCCGAAACCACCTCCCCACAAATGCCGTGTTACGCGCCGCAGTGCAGGCGCCCCAAATGGACGTATGTCCAGCCACCTCGGAGCGTCGCTTTCGAGTCTGGCCTCCACCCCGATCGATGGCACCATTTTTGCCCGGGATTTCACCGGGTAATCCGTCGGGTTTCCCCGTCATATCTGGATGTTGCGCCTGCCTCGGTCCGTTCTTCCGTGCCGTTTTTCTGCGAGACCCACATCGACCGGCTCATCGACACCGAATGGAACCGTGGATATGGGAATTTCGTGTTGCAGCAGTACCGGTTCTTGTATCATATCCAGTGGCGGGGTTCTTTGAATGAGGAAGGTCGCTCCCTGCGCCTTACCCGGACCCTTCGTACCGTCGAAGATGGTGGTGTGAGGGAGAATTCCTGGTCCGGGGGATCCCACTGCTGCGAAGAGTTGACGTATGAAAAGCGCTCTGGCCGTCGTTTTGCCCCTGGCGGTGGGGTTGTCGATCTTTTTCGTCGAGTTTTTCCTGCTCAGCGGAGTCACCGAGGTCTTCACCAGTGACCTCGAAGAGTCGGTGCACCAGGTTTGGCCCGGTTTCTGGCTGCTCTTTTTATTCTTACCCGTCATGGGCATGGCGTCTATGGCCGGCAAATTGGGCCATCTCCAGCGCCGGGGCCTTCGACCGCCGGAACCCTCCGGCGGATTGAGCGATTTCCTGACCTTTGCCCTCGGGCTGGGCCAATTCATCCTCGTCGCCGCAGCCGCCGTGGGCGTTATCTTCACCATGATCTATCGCGTGAAGCCAACGCCGGCGGTGGCCATCATCATCGGTGTGGTGCTGGTGGTCGCCCTGGTGGGCTCCCTGGTCTGGTTCTATCGCTACGTCCGCGGCTTCGTCGACTCACACACCCCACCCGTCCCGGACTGGGCTACGGCGCTCCCGGAGCGCGCGTGGGATGGGCTCATCTATGTCTGGAGTGTCCTCGGCATCGCCGTGGTGTGGGGATCTTCCGTGGGCGCCGACCTGGTGGAGGATTCCCAGGAGCTCTCCCTTCTCCTTGCGTTGCCGGCATATCTACTGCCCTTTCTCTTCTTCTATTTTCCCTATCGAGTGCCCCAGATCCTCATCACTAATATGACTACCGCTCATAGGACCACTGTGGAACCATTTCGCTGGTGGCCTCATCTTCAGTGGATTCTGTCGGTCTACGTCGGCGTCCTGGTCCCCTATTGGGTGGTCGGTTGATGGGACGTGAAGCAACCACAGAACGACCTTCGCCTGACCTCTCTCGTCGACGCTCACGGGTCACCCAACCCGCGTTCCCGGGGCTCCCTGCGGTCACCCACGGGCTACCATCCCTTCGATGACCATCCGTAGGCATTCGAACGGTCCAATCGCAGCGTACCGCTCTGCCCTCTCCGCTCCTTATTTTGCGATCTCCATGAAGAATAACCGTTTCGATCGAACTGCTCGGTAGCAAAATCACGCCGCTACCCTCGTCACACCGGCCTTGTGCTGACCTCCGGCCTCCACTCCGTTCGATTGCATCACTCTTGCCCGAAATTTCACGGGATGATTCGCCAGTGCTCCCCGTCGAATATGGGTTTCGCGCTTACCTCGGTCCGCTTTCTCTGCTGCTTTCTCTGCTTTCAAAAACCCCTGCCCGCCGGAATCGAAATCGACCTCGACGTCGGAATCGACCTCGACCACGAGCCCGAGCCCGAGACCGAGAACGAGACCGAGAACGAGAACGAGCCCGAGCCCGA
>SLPW01000613.1 GCA_007131755.1 Myxococcales bacterium
GTGATCGGCGGTCATGGGCTGCTGAGACTCTGCGCCCCAGGGCAGCCTTTGACTGCGGCTGGCCTGGGGCTACGGGTCGAGCAATGGAATTCGGGAAGCCTACGCATCGCAAACCATAAACCGATCGAAACTCGCCCCGTAGCCCCAGGCCACGCGCAGTTCAGCGTGCCTGGGGATTCTGAAGTACATCTACCGACTACCGCCGAATCACACCCGCGGGGGAGGGCCAATTTGCGAGAACTCCACGGTTTTGCTACGGTTCGTCAATTGGGTGCATGCCATGGCAGAGGTATTCCCTCGTTATTGCTGAATAATTCGCTTTCGAATCCTGGCGAGAGGTCGTTCAATGTACATGATGCGTCGAGTAATTGGGCTTATTTTCTTGATCTGCCTTCTGGGCCTTGTGATGGCCTGCGGAGACGATGACGTCCAGGGGTTGGTCGGTCAAAATGGCAATGGCGGCAGCGGTGACGACCAGGATTGTCCGGAAGGACAGGTGTATAATCCTCTGACCGAGAGTTGTGTCGATGGCAGCTCCGATGATCCCGACAACGACGACCCGGACAACGACGATCCCGACAACGACGATCCCGACAACGACGATCCCGACAACGGCGACCCCGACAACGGCGACCCCGACAACGGCGACCCCACGGGCCCGCCCGGATGTGAATACGCCACGCTGATCGGTCAGACCTGTGGAACGGACGGAGAGTTTCTGGGCCATGCCCAGGTACGCGTGGTGGGCGAAGATTGCGACGGGGAACCCTTTGAGCGAAGTGCACAGGCCAATGAACACGGACTCTATAGCATCGACCAGATTCCGCCCGGCGATCACACCTTGATCGTGGAGTCCGGCTCCTTTAGCGGCTCTGAGCCGGTCACCCTTCAGCCCGGACAGACCAAGGACTTGATGGCCCAGGCCAAGAAGAGTTGTATCAGCGCCGACGGCGTCGAGATCGCCGTCATCGACGGGGAATGGGACGACGTAAGCACCCTCTTGGACGGAATGCAGATCGACTACACCCCCTACACTGCCCTTGCCGCCGAGAGTCTTCTCAACGACCTTTCGGCCATGCAGCAATACGACATCATCTTCATCGAGTGTCACGCCTGGAATCAAACCTCCCTGGAGGGAACAGGGGGATTTAGCAATCAGGTCCAGAGCAATATCCGCAATTATGTGGAGTCTGGAAATAGTCTCTATGCCTCCGATCAGGCCCAGGGATTCATCCAACAGGGACTTCCGGAAGCGATCACCTTTTATCGCGAATCCGAGGGGGTCACCGGGCCACGCCAGGGGGCCCAGATCTCCTCTCTTGCGACAAGCGTCGAGAGCAACGCCATGCAGGGCGTTCTGGGCTCGACGACGACGAGCCTCGCCTTTAGCCTCGAGGCTTGGTCCATCGCAGAGTCTGCGTCCCATCCCAACTCCACTGTGCACTTCCAGGCGGCAGCTCCGATTATGGACTCCGATCCTTTCAGCCCCAATTTCGGACAGCCCAGCGGACAGACCGTCCCCAATGCTCCTCTGATGGTGCATTTCGAGGCCGACGGAGGGGGCTCGGCGATCTTTACCTCCTTCCACAACTCCGATCAGGCAACGGGTGATATGCAGGACATCCTGGAATTCGCCATCTATCAGTTGTGAGATCCGGATCGAAGTCGAGACCTGCGACGAGACCTGGACACGAGCTGGATCCATCAAATGTTCTTGAAAGGAAGACGAATTTATTGGGCTTTCGTAGTTTCCGCGTTTCTGATCTTCGGTGTCGCCTGTGGCGACGAAGATCTCGAAGGCGGGGACCACTCGCAGGACACGGAGAAAGAGCAGGATCACAGCTCAGACGATCCCGCGCAGGACGACGAGGGATGCGCTGACGATAAGACCTATAATCCCATCACCGGCGAATGCGTCGACCCACAGGGTCCCGACGATCCGAGTGTGCAAGACACGGGCAGCGCCTGTGACGGTGTCGAATGCGACGACGGCCTTCACTGCGATCCCAATACGGCACAATGCGTGGAGTGCATCGATGACGGCCACTGCCACGAGGGCTACTACTGTCAGAACAACGAATGTGTTTCTGACGAACAGCCAACGGAGTGCTCCAACGACGACCACTGTTCCGACAACGAACAATGCAACGTCGCCATCGGTCTTTGCGAAGAAGACGGGGAGACCCTCTGTGGGCCGGGAACGATCGTGGGAGAGACCTGCACCGCTGACGATGGAGTGCTCCCTGGCGCCAACGTCGTCGTCGAGGGATATGACTGTGACGGCGTATCCTTTCGCCGGGAGACGACCGCCGACAATGACGGCGCTTACGAATTTGAGAATATCCCGTCGGGAACCCACCAGTTGACCATCAGTTCCGGTTCCTTCGAGGTCGCCGACGACGTGTCGGTGCAGGCCGGCGAAGTCACGGATCGTAAAAGCGTGGGACATAAATTGTGCTTTCTCGGCACCGAGGTCGATATCGCTGTGGCCACGGGTACCTACGACGATATCGTCGAGATCTTGACCAATATGAATATCGAATTCGATGTCATCTCCGACAACTACACCTTCTTCTCCGATCTCGATCAGATGCAGCAATACGACATCATCTTCGTAGAATGCGGCACCAATACCCTGGGTCTGGGCACGGCGGGGTTCGACACGGACTCCGACGAAATCGCCTATAATATCCGGCGCTATGTCGAGACCGGGCGCAGCCTTTATGCCTCCGATCATGCCCAGCCTTTCGTGCAATTTACCCTTCCCGATGCCTTTCATTTCTACAACGGAGAGACTCTGTCGGGGCCGCGCATCGGCAATGCGGGTAACGCTCAGGCCGAGGTGTTGAGCGACGAGATGTTTCTGGTCCTGGAGTCGCACACTGTAGACATCAATTTCAATATGGACGTGTGGGCAGTGGTGGAGTCCGTAGGGCCGGCGACGGACCCCCAATTTCGCGCCGACGCCGAGACCAGCGCCGGAGTTCTCGAAGATCTCATCCTGATGGGGATCTACGACGATCCCATCGGAAATGGGCGGGCCATCTTTACCTCCTTTCACAACAACGCCCAGGCCACAGACGATATGGAAGACATCCTGGAGTTTATGATCTTTCAATTGTAGAGCCTGTCTTCGAGCTCCTGACCGAGCAAGATCGACAGGGGCGTAACTCGCCACCGACGAAAAACGCTCCTCCCCCGAGGGTTTGCGCGTCGAATAGCCCTTTGCTAGGATGCGATGCTCAGTTTGAGTCGCCGTTGTGGGGGCGATCTCTTCGCGTAACCGTTGAATGGAGCCACAATGGAAATGAATTGCCGACGGATGGGGTGGATGCTCACCGCTATCTGTTTGATCGCCTTTGGCGCTGCCTGCGGCGACGATGCGTTGGATGGTCATCACGACCAGGATTCGCCGTCGAACCAGGAACAAGAAGAGGATCCCCAGAACCAGCAAGACCCCGATCAGGATGACGAAGAAGATTGCGCCGATGACGAGACCTACAATCCCATCACCGGTGAGTGCGTGCCCTCCGGCTCAAATAATCAAGATCCGAATCAGAATAACCAGAATCAACCCAGCGCCTGTGATGATATCGAATGCGACGAGGGTTTGATCTGCGATCCTACCACCACGGAGTGCGTGGAGTGCATCGGCGATGGCCACTGCGACGTCGGTTCTGTCTGTGAAGCCAACGAATGCGTGCCCGACGACGAGCCGCAGGACTGTACCAGCGACGACGAATGCGAGGACGGACAGTACTGCGATGAGCAAACCGGGCAGTGCGAAGGAGAGGAGATCATCTGTGGTCCCGGCGGAATCATCGGCGAGACCTGCACGGCCACTGACGGAGTGCTTCCGGGCGCGACGGTGATCGTCGAGGGATACGACTGCGACGGAGTCTTCTTCTCCATGGATACGACGGCTGGAAGTGACGGCTCCTACGAATTTACGAATGTCCCCTCCGGAAGCCACCAATTGACCATCGCCTCCGGCTCCTTCGAGATCGCCGATGACGTCTCCGTACAGGCCGGAGAAGTGACGGACCGAAAGAGCGTTGGCCACAAATTATGCTTTTTGGGAACCGAGGTCGATATTGCCGTCGCCTCGGGCTCTTACGACAATATCCGGGTGATCCTGAGCAATATGAATATCGAATATGACGAGATCACCAACAACAACAATTTTTTCTCCGACCTCGACCAGATGAGGCAATACGATATCATCTTCGCCGAGTGTGGCACGAGCACGATGGGCCTGGGCACTGGCGGGGGAGGCTTCGGATCCGACACAAACGAAATCGCCTACAATATTCGACGCTACGTGGAGGAGGGAAATAGCCTGTACGCCTCGGATTGGGCGAGTCGATTCGTGCGCGACACCATCCCCGAAGCGATGACCTTCAGCGATAGTACCGGTGGAAGCCAGTCCGTGACCGCTCAGGTGGTCAGCGATGAGATGCAGCTTCTGCTGCAATCAGACACCGCCGAGGTCAACTTCAATCTCGGAGGATGGCATATGATGTCCGACGTGGGTCCGGCCACACAGGTCCAATTCCGCGGCAACGTGGAGGGAGCCGAGGACATCCCCTTTATGGCGATCTATGACGATCCCATCGGTGGGGGGCGGGCGATCTATACCTCCTTTCACAACAATAGCCAGGCCACGAACGATATGGAGGATATTCTGGAGTTCATGATTTTCCAGCTATGAACTCCCCTCCCTGACACAAGCAGATTGCGCACCTCTTTTCGAACGTTAGTTGATGCCGTCGACAGAGTCCCGACGGCCCTCAGGAGATGACCGGGATAGAACCGATGAAAGATATACTTAGACTGTCGGGATGGATCTTATTGATTTTTTGTCTGGTGGCGTCCTTCGCCGCCTGTGGTGACGAAGAATTGGACGGCCAGGATCAAAATGACACCCCGTCGAATCAGCAACCCGATCCGGACAACCAGAATCAACCCGATCCCGATCAGGACAACGGAGAGGATTGCGCCGACGACGAGGTGCACAATCCCATTACTGGCGAGTGCGTTCCTGCAGGGTCGGATAACCAGAGTCCGGACAACCAGAATAACCACAATCAGCCCAGCGCCTGTGACGATATCGAATGCGACGAGGGTCTGATCTGCGATCCCACCACCACGGAGTGCGTGGAGTGCATCGGTGACGGCCACTGCGAGGTGGGCTTTGTCTGTGAGTCCAACGAATGCGTCCCCGACGACGAACCGCAAGATTGTAACAGCGACGACGACTGTGAAGACGGACAGCACTGCGACCAGCAGACCGGGCAATGTGAGGGAGAAGAGATCGTCTGCGGTCCCGGAGGGATCATCGGCGAGACATGCACGGCCACCGACGGGGTGCTCCCGGGAGCGACGGTCATCGTCGAGGGATACGATTGCGACGGTGTGTTCTTCTCGATGGATACGATCGCCGGCAGTGACGGCTCCTACGAGTTTACCAACATACCCTCCGGAGCCCACCAATTGACCATCGCCTCCGGCTCCTTCGAGATCACCGACGATGTCTCCGTACAGGCCGGAGAGGTGACGGACCGAAAGAGCGTGGGCCACAAATTATGCTTCATGGGCACCGAGGTCGATATTGCCGTCGCCTCTGGCTCTTTCGATAATATTCGCGTGATTCTCGACAATATGAATATCGAGTACGACACGATCACCAATAATTCCAGCTTCTTCTCCGATCTCGACCAGATGCGCCAATACGATATCATCTTTGCCGAATGCGGAACGGATTCCATGGGACTGGGATCGGGAGGAGGATTTGGCTCCGACACCGATGAGATCGCCTACAATATCCGGCGCTATGTGGAGGAAGGAAATAGCCTGTACGCCTCGGACTGGGCGAGCCACTTCGTGCGGCATACGATTCCGGAGGCCATGGTCTTCAGTGATTCCACGGGACGGGCGCCTCAGACGGTGATGTCCTCCGTGGAGAGCGACCTGATGCAATTGGTCCTCGACTCCAATACGGCGGAGGTGCACTTCAACGCCGGGGGATGGCATATGATGAAGGATGTCGGCCCGTCGACGGAAGTTCAGTTCCGCGGAAGCGCCGAGTCTTCGGGAGGGCCCCTTCTCGAAGACATCCCGTTTATGGCCATCTACGATGACCCCATCGGCGGGGGACGGGCGATCTATACCTCCTTCCACAACAACAACCAGGCCACGAACGACATGGAGGATATTCTGGAGTTCATGATCTTCCAGTTATGAAGTCGTTCGGCGTCGACCGTTGGATTTGCAAAGGAGGACGTGTCTCGACATCGAGGCGCGTCCTCTTTCATTACGCGGGCACCCTCGTTTAAAGACGGTCACTCATGCGAAAACCCGGCTATATGAGCATAAGGACAGGGGGAGACGGTGCCCGGTTTGCGCAGGTCGTGATGGCCATGGTGGTGCTCCTGTGTCTGGGGGCCGGTGACGCCCTGGCGCAGCCGACGGTGGAGTTGGAGCCGCTTCGAAGCTGGCCGGCACACCGAGCGTTCTCTCCATATGCAGCACATATCGATGTCGGCACGGATGGACGATTCTTGATGATGTCCCGCCCCGTGACGTCCGCCGATGAGAATATAAAAGAACAGTGGCGCTGCCACGTCGTCACCGCCGATGCTCAAAGCGCTGTCTCCTACGACGTGCGAATCGACTACTTGCCGACGCGCTGTGTCGACGCCCTTGCTCATCCAGAGGGAGGATTCATCCTTCGAGGTGAAGTCTGGGACGCTGCCCTCGAAGAAGTGATGGGGCTGACCTCTCGGGTCGAGGCAGACGGGGAGGTGCTGTGGACGGTCTACGACCGGGAATTCGCCGAGTCCGACGACGAAGACAATGACTTCGTCGGCATCTATGTCGGAGCGACGCAGGGGTTGGCCATCGACGCCACAGGCAATCATGTCATGGCATTGACCAGGGCGGACAGACCCCTGGGAGATCACAGTCGCCCCTTGATTCAGGCGCACTCCATAAACACCGAAAGCGGAGAACTCATCGGCAGCGCTAAGACCTTCGGTCCCACGAATAATGATATAGTCCTGGATATGACCGCCCTCGACGGTGAATTTCTGGTGGTGACCAGCGACGATAGTGGACTTCCGACGCGCTTTTATCTGCACGAGGTGGGTCGGGGAGCGGTGCAGTTCGAGCCTGCCGTGACGGATTGGGAGCGAAAATCGTTGGTTGTCACTCCGATATATCGCGAACCATGGGGGGCGTTTTATCTATGGAAAAAAGACGATGGGGAATACGGACTCGCCAGGGTTGAAGATCTGGATTCGCAAGTCTGGAGCATCGAATTCGAAGAAATATCCCCTATCGAAGGACTGCCTCGATATCTGGGCCAACCCGATCGGATGTGGGTATCCGATCGCTGGGTGGTGATCCGTCACAACCCGTCGGGCCAACATCCGTATCTGCGCTTTTTCGATGCAGAGGATGGCCGGGAGTTGATGGTGATACAAAGAGACGAGTTGACCAACCACGACGAGGTGGGCATGGCCTATGACGAAAGTGGAGGGTTGAGCCTGTTGGCCCTCGATCCCGTAAGGGGGTTGATGTGGGAGTACGGAGTCGAGATCGCCGACGCCTTACCGGGTGATGAGCAGCGGGGTGAAGCCGTGGCGAGCGATGGTTGTAGCACCACGTCGCGAGGCGCCGGCTGGATCTGGACGGTGGCGCTATTTCTATTGTGGATTCGAAGAGCCAATGCCGATTGTCAAAGTCGGGGTCGCACTCTAAGCTAACTCCGTATTGCCAGGAACGAGCAGCCGCAACTCATCAGTTTGGACGCCGCCGGGGATGACATGGAATTGGAGCGAAAGCCACTGCCCATCGACTCGTTTCCACCCAACCTGCAGACCCACATCAAAGACGACACGCCACCGCCGATGAAGATGATGGCGGCTCAGGGGATGGTACCGGCACCACCGGCGCAGCAGGTGCAACTGCTATATCAGCTGCACTTCGACGATGCCGTAGCGCAGACCGTGCGCGATTCGCTCCAGGCGATGCCGCCCACCGTCCTTGCCCCGGTAGTCCAGGCACAGCAGCCCGCGCCGGTGCTGGACTGGCTCGCCGAGGTGCTGGAAAACGAAGACCTGGTCCGCACGCTCGTCCTCAACGAACACACCGACGACGCCACCATCTATCGACTCGCCGCCACGGCTAGCGCCGAATTATGCGAGATCATTGCCAACAACCAGGTGCGCGTCTTGCGCGCGCCGGCGATCATCGAGGCGCTGTACAAAAACACCAACGCTCGCATGGCGACGGTGGACAAACTCATCGACCTGGCGCAGCGAAACGGCGTCGACCTGTCGGAATTTGCCGGGCTCAATAACGCTTTAAAAGGAGCGGCCGCCGATGACGACCAGGGGTTGGACGACGAGCAATTCAGCAAGATCCTCGAAATGGAGGGGGCAAAGGCCAGTGAGGAAAATAAGATGCTGGAGAAGTTGGAGGACGACGGGCTGACTCGCTCGGAGCGCGAAAGACTTCAGCAACAACTGGTGGGAGACGACGACGACGAAGCCGACGAAGAACAGCCCAAGCGCACGGGCAATGTGCGCCAGATGATCAGCGGCATGAATATCGCTCAGAAGATCCGACTTGCCACGGTGGGAAGCAGAGAGGCGATCAAAATTCTGATTCGCGACCCCAACAAGCTGGTGCATATGGCCGCCGTCCAATCGCCGCGGCTGAAGAAGGGCGATATCAAACGGCTGTCGTCGAATAAATCACTCCCCGACGGGGTCATTCAATATATGGCGAAGAATCGCCGATGGTGCAGCGATTACGAAGTGATGGTCAACCTGGCGATGAACCCGAAGACGCCGCTCAGCGAGGTGATGGGTTTTCTCAAACATCTTCGCGTCAACGATCTACGTCAGTTGTCGCGAAACCGAAACGTCTCGCACCAGGTATCGCGTATGGCAAAGAAGATGATGAAACGCCGCGGAAGATGAACCGTTTGAGACGAGCTAAAGCATGCATGCAAGTTTACCGCCCTGCGGATTGTATAAGACAACACAGGCTTTGCCCGGAAAGGAGCAGTGGGTTCGCGAGAATCTGCTGGTCTATTTTCACAACCATTCCCAGCAGGGCCCTCCCCTATTATTGCTTCCCGCTTCCAATTCCCACAACCGGTGGAATTTTCACGAGAAGGGCTACCTGATCCGCGACCCCTCCTTTGTGTCCACACTGACGCCACTGAAGACGGAAGGGCTATACGTATTGCGCGAACCCATCTACCTGTCGCGCGACGAGTTCATTCCGGAGCGAACCCTGGTTCAGTTGGGCTATACTCGCTCGGCTGATCCGATCCTATTTCTGGCGGAATTTTCCGATAATGCCATCAACTTTCCGTCCAACGGGCTCAAATGCACCACCGAGATCTTCGGGATGCTCGAAGACGTCAACTTCGCCACCCCGGAGCGCGAAGATCAGATGCATTGAACGGCGGGTAGTGGGGAAAGGGCAGGTAGTGGGTAGTGGGTAAAGGGCAGGTAGTGGGTAGTGGGTAAAGGGCAGGTAGTGGGTAGTGGGCAAATCGACGACCCATCACCGACCACCCATCACCTGCCCTAAAACCCACCACCCGCCCTTTACCCACCACCCGCCCTTTACCCACCACCTGCCTTTAACCCACCACCTGCCCTTAATCCAATTTCTCGAGGACGATGTCCTTGACCTTCGATGCGTCGTAGCGCCCCTTGATGCGGGGAATGACGGCGCCCATGACCTTTCCCATCTCGCGTCGGCTCTCGGCGCCCGTGGCCTCGATGACCTCGTCGATGATCTCGGCGACCTCCTCGTCGGTCAACGGCTCCGGAAGATAGCCCTTGATAATCTCCAACTCGTTGCGCTCTTTCTCAGCCAACTCGGGGCGATTTCCATCCTCGTAGGCCTCTGCAGACTGGCGGCGCTTCTTCGCCTCTTTGGTGAGGACTTCCGTGACGTCCTCGTCGCTCAAGTCCTTGCGCTGATCGATGGCTCGATTCTTGATGCTGGAGTGGAGCATCCGCAGAGTAGACAGGCGCTCCGTATCGCGGGCACGCATGGCATCTTTGATGTCTTCCTTCAGAGTGTCGAGGATTTCGGACATGGCTGGTCTTCCTGTTGAAGTCGTGGGGTGAAGATAATCCCATTCTGCAGCGATGGCGAGTTGTAGCGCCCGCAGCGTAGGCTGACAAGTCAGGCGGCACGACGCCGCCGTGTTGAGCCCCTGAAGATTCGACAGGCAGCCAGGGCTGCACGCTGGTCTTCGGGACGAGGGTCGATCTTGAGCCCCTGAGAGTCGCGGCGCTCCAGACGTACCAGTCCATCCCGGGCGGGGCGAAGCCCAACCAAAGCACCCATGGCGTGTTCCACGCAGGATAGCTGCATCGGACAGGCACGGTAGAGCCGGCAGTGGGGAATGTGCCGAAGCTGCGAGGAAAATCCATGACCACCGTCGACGAGACAGCGATAGCGCCGAAAGGATTTCTCCTCTTCGAAGATCAAGAGATGGGGACTGTCTGTGATGTCTTCGACCCAGGCGATGCGGCCATCGTCGAGCGTGAACAGATCCTGTGATAGGTACGAATTGGCGCGCAGATTGGACTCCAGACCGGAGAAAGCGCGGTCCAGCATGCGCAGATGGTCGTCGAAAGGGTTGCGCTCTCCCCTGGTTGCCCGACGGCGAAGGTGTGAGAGTGCATATTCGAGCAGGATACGCGCTCCCGGCCCCCTCATGAATTCCTCCCAACAGGAAATTCGGTGAGCTCCGAACGAGCGAAGCAGGGCGGGAAGGAGTTCATCGGAACCGACGTCATCACCGAAGACCAGCGGCAACGTCGACGCCCACAGACCGGGAGGATCGAGGTGAACGAGACGA
>SLPW01000411.1 GCA_007131755.1 Myxococcales bacterium
CATCCGGATCACCCCATACCCTCGCCATCACCAACATCCGGATCACCCCATACCCTCGCCATCACCCCATACCCTCGCCATCACCCACGCCCGCCTCACCCCATACCCAAACCACAGCCGTACGGGGGTTTCCGGACGGTGGTGGTTATGACGTCACGGGGGTTTCCGGACGTGCATGTTCATGACGTTACGGGGATTTCCGGACGGTGGTGGTTATGTCGTCATGGGGTTTTTCGAACGTCCGTTTCACGAGGGCAAGCCACGTGGCTGTCTTCGTCGGCCTGAACCACGGCCGATATGCTCGGGAGCACAAGGCGTCCCTGCGCTGGCGTGATTCCGGCGATTCGGGGTCTTCCGGACGGTGGTGGTTTGGGCGGCACGGGGTTTTCCGGACGTGCATGTTCATGACGTCACGGGGTTTTCGACCGTTGAGGCCTCGGCGCCGGGAAATCCCACCACACCTACGAAGCGCTCTACGACCTCATCACCGACGCCGAAGAACCTGCACCTGTCGGCCCGCCCACTCGATCCGGGTAGCGACGCCAGTCTTATGGCAAAGCCCGTAAGGGTTGGTCGCAATGCGGTGATAATCAGTTCTCGTCCGGAAAGTCCGAATTTGAGCAAGGCCGAGATGAAATCGATGAGATGGCCATTTCGCGAAACCGCCGTCATATCCGTAGTACACGGCCACAGTGGAGATGATTAATTGAGGCCGAGGACTGGGCGACGAGGTCGAAGCCGTCGAAACGAGGCGATGCCGTAGCATCGTCGAGTGCAGACGGCAAAGAGATCGTCGTCCAGGACCGGCGTCAACTGCTCAGAATCACTGTGGTCGTGGACTAGCTCGACGAATGCCTTCCCTCAAAACCCGGGAAGTCGAATCCCCTCTTCTTCCTCTTCTTCCTCGACGACGACCTCTTCTTCCTCGACGGTGTCTTCGTCTTGCTCACCACTTTCTTCGTCCGGAACCTCCGCGCTGGCCTGACGGTCACTGCCAGAATCATCGGAAGTCGTATCGGCCACCGTCTCTTCTTCGGAATCCTGTCGACCCGTACCGGGCGACGCCCCGGCCTGCGGCGTTCCCGGCCTCGGTGAGGCCCCTGCTCCTACGCCGGCCGTCTCCTGAGGGCGCGCCGCCGGCGTCAACTCGAAGAATAACTCCGACTCCCCTTCTGCGGAGATGGTCACCGTCTTCTCCTCGAAATCCTCGAGCACTACGACGGCCTCCACAGACTCCCCTTCTTCGACTTCGAGGTCAAAAGGTGTCGTTCCAAGCTCTTCCTCGCCACGATATATCGTCGCGCCCGAGGGCTCCGAGGAAATGGCCACCTTCACCGCTTTTTCCTCCTCCTCTTCGCCGGCGCCCCCTTCCGTCTCCTCCCCCTCGCCATCTTCGTCGCCGTCGCCGGTGAGCGCCACAGCATCTTCATCGGACTCCCCGCCGCCGTCGTCATCGACAGCGGCTGCCTTTTCTGAAGTGTCCTCCACCTCCCCGTCGAAGACCCCGGCCATCCACAACCCTGCCCCCGCGAGTACACCGACGGCCAACAATATGACCAATACGAGCAAGCCCCGCGACGAACCGGGCTGGTCCATCTCCATGGTCATGTCTTGCGTCGGCATCGCCCCCGGATCCGCCGTCTCCGAGGAAAATCGAGAATCGAGCTGAGGACCGGACTCCGACAGGTCGGCCCCCGAATCGTGCTCCCGATCTCCCGACGGCTCAGCGTCGTCAGGTGCCAGCTCGGGAGTCACCGCCGGAAGGGGCTCTGGCCCAACTGCGTCAACGGCCTTCAGGCGTCCCCGGGCCGGGGTCTGCTCCTGGTTCTCCTCCACCATCAGCGCCGAATCCTGCTCGCCTGAGAGATTCGACGCTCCTCCGTACACGATGCGCGTCGACGAATCAGGCCTGTCCTGGGCCTTTCCCCCCTCTTCGACGCCATCGGATATTGCCCCTTTGCTCGTCGACCCTTCTCCCTCACCACCACCATCGACACGCTGGAAGGGGACCAATTCGATCTCTCCCTTTAGAACGGGAATCGAACTGGTATCGATGGCTGCCAGGGCGTCGGCAAACTCCAACCCGTTTTCAAAGCGCTCCTTATGATTCAGCGCCAGGGCCCGCTCCAACACCGGTCCCAGCGGCGACTCCAATAGTAGCCGCGGCACTTCCAGCTTCCCTCGCACATGCTGGAACATCGCCGCCATGGGCTCACTATGCTGGACCACCGACGAGCCGGTCATCGTCTCCACCAGGATCAACCCCATCTGATAGACGTCGAGCATGGGGGTGACGATCTGTTCCGTAGAGTACTCCGGCGGAAGATAAGCTGGAGTCCCCATCAACTGCCCGGCCTGAGTCAGGCGGCTTCGCACCTCTCGCTCGATATGGGCGATCCCGAAATCCAGGATACATAGCGACTCCAGACGCGTACCGGGACGCTTCAGAAATAAATTGGAAGGCTTTAGATCTTTGTGCACGATCCCGTGTTCGTGAGCCACCCCCAACGCGACCAGGGTGTCGACGAAGAGTGGCACGATATGATCGGGCTTCATCGCCCCCTGTTGGAATAACTGCGTCTCAAGATCATGCCCCTCCAGACGCTCCATGACGATGAAGGGATCGCCCTCGTCGTCGATCACCCCGTAGTCATAGATATTGAGCACATTCGGATGATCGATTCGTCCCGCAAGGCTCGCCTCGCGGCGAAAACGCTTGAGCAATTGCTCGCGCACCTTCGGGTCCGTCACCGTCTCCCGGGTGCTCATCACCTTGATCGCAACGTCGCGCTCGATCTGGAGATCCCTTCCCAGAAAGACCACCGCGAATCCACCGGCACCCAACCTGCCGGTGATCTCGTAGCGATCGTTGACCACATATCCGGCGTGCACGCGATCGAGAACCCCTGTATTCTTGACGTTCGTGTCATTCTCCATCAATCAGGACCCGTGGGTTCTACCAAAACTCTATCAATCGAACCTACTGCGATACATGGTAGGGCGTACTGTAGGTGATTCCCAACTCTTACGCCACCGCTTCGAGCACCGACACGCCGATGCCACTGACTCAACGTCGGCCGATACTAACAACATTCGCTCTCCTCGATAACTCCCGTTGAGCGCTCACGCCCTTTCGCCACCCATCGCCATCTGCTCGCCACCGCTCTTCCGTGCCGCCGCTCGCCAGAGCACGCGCCTGAGATCGTCGTCTTGTATCGCCCCTTCCGCCAGCTGCTCGGAGACGGCGGCCTTGACCCTTATCCAGACTTCGTCGCTCGACAGGGGCTCTTCCTCGTCCAGATATCCACGTTCTTCGAGAAATTCGCGTAACTCGTCGATCTTGGCGCTTCGAAACCGCCTGACCTCACCCCTCTCGAGGGCTTCCAGCAATTTCTGTGCGTCGCCATCGACCTCCAGACAAAGCTCGTCGACCTCGTCGATAAAGGTCTCGCTCACCGCCCCGGAACGCTCCAGTGTACGTCGATCGACGGGACGACCCCGCCCCACCTTCCAGGCCTCCATCAATGCCTCCAGTGCACGCACCCGGGTCGCCACCTTGGTATATTCGCCTCGCGACATGCCCACGGCAGCCAGCCCCCCATAGCGCGCCAGATTTTGCAACTGCCCCCAACTGGACAGCCCCTCCGAAAGCAGCTTGTGCAAAGAGTTCGCCTCTTCCACCAAAAACCACAGATGGAGATCCCCCACGGGAGTTCTCGGGCTCACTCCATTGTCGACTCCCAGGACCCGACCGTATTCCTCGTGGCTCATCTCTCCCGGATCGGGCACCCCCAGGTGCTGTGGCACAGCCACCTGCCCGTCAAACCGCTCTCGCCAGTCCCCTCCCCGTGACGTCTCCGTAAGCTCTCCCAGGTCCACCACCTTGCCCTTTACGTCAGATTGCTCGATCAACTGCTCCCAGGTGCGCACCTCGTCAGACTGCGCCGTAAAATAAAAGACCTGGCGCCCGGCGGCGGCGACGCGCTCTACGGCCTCTGCGATCGCCCTGGCCCGCTCGTCGTCACTATTTGCCAGCGCCTCGTCGAGCACCAGCGGCGCCTTCGCTCCACGCTCCACGCACTCCACAAAGGCCACCCTGACCGCCACCAACAACTGAACCCTCGTGCCGCTCGACAACTCGTGGAGCTGGCGCTCGACGTGATGTCTTTCATCGAAGGCCACGAAGCGCGGACTTGCGTATTCGTCGATCAAATCCAGACGATATCGCCCCCGGGTGATGACGGCGAAGAGCTCCCGGGCACGTCGAAAGACCTTTGGCCGACTGCTCTCACGGCTCTTTTCGCCGATGTAGTCCGCGATCACGGCTCCCACGGCGCGGCCCATATCGATCCTTCGCCGGCGGCGAAGCCCGTCGCGCAATGCTCTATATCTCGCCCACTTTCGCTCCAGGTCTACCGATGCCTTCGCCGCCTCGACCTCGGTGCGAATCGCCTGAATCTTGCGCAGGATATCGTCTCTTCTACGCGCTTTTTCGTTCAACGCCTCAGCCATCCGACCCAACTCGTCGGCGCTTCTGGACAGGAACTCCTCGCTAAATTCTTCTGTCGACAACAGCTCTGCCTTCATCGCCGCCGCCTGTCGTTGCTTCAACCGAATCTCGTCGATCAATTCCTCGTAGGAATCCCGCTGCGCGCAGATCGCTTCGACGGAAGACACATCGTCCACACGGAGACGCTCAAAGAGATCGGAGCGGCGTTTCTCACTCCTGGCCATCTTGCGCTTCGCCGTCACGCCATCGCGCTTCGCAATGCGCAGCCGTTCCTTCTGGACCTCCAGACTTCGCATCGCCTCTTCAATCGCTGCGAGTTTCGCCGTCGCACGGGCGGCGTCGTCCACCGCTTTGAACCCCAGCGGCTCCATGACACGATCGAGCTTCGCGCAGAGCTCCTCCTTCTGCTCCTCCAATGCTTCGAGCCTCGCCTCCAGCGCCGCCACATCATCGCCGGCCACCTGCCAGCGATGAATCTGCTCCGCCAGCACATAGGTCGTGGCCCCATCCTCGTCGACGGCGATGCCATATTCCTCCTCGATGGCCCGCCTTCTGTCATCGACTGCTCGCTGCGCCTCTTTCAGGCTTTGATCTGCTGCACGCTCTCGCCACCATCGGGCCTTCTCGGCCTCCAAACTTCCCCGGGCCCACTGTTCGACGAGCTCTCGAAGGTGCTCCTCCACGGCCTGCTCACTCCACGTCGCCGGTGGGTCAAGAGCCATACGCTCGAAATCGCGCCGATATACCTTGCGTCGGTCCGAACCGGTCGTCTCCGACCGGGCGCTCCAGAAAATCCAGGCCGTCCCCGCCGCGAAGAAAAGCAAGAACAACGCTGCCGGATGTACGGCCATCGCAGCCACGACGGCCAGGATCGCCAGGCCGGCCGTAATCGTCAGAGCCACAAATCGCAGAGCGCCACCGCCCGTCTTCTGGCCTTGCTCCACGGGAGAGTTGAGCCAGCTTCGCAACAGGCCGATTCCCCGACGCAACTCCTCCAGATCTTGTGGCACCTCCGCATCGCCGACGAGCGTCGCCAACTCCTCCCGGGCAGCCCGCCGACTCGCCAGCCCCTGCGCCCGGCGCGCCAGGGAAAACATCTCGTCCAGGGCATCCCCGTCGAGTTGTGGCGCATCGCCGGCCTCGTACACGCCACCGATCCGCCGCCAGGACCTCTCATAGCGCCGTCTCTGCTCGCCAAGCTCACGGCGCACATCTTCAATCCGTCGCTCCACCTCGCCAAGCCGCCCTGCGTAATCCCCTGCAGCCTCCAACTCATCGCGAAGTTCTTGCGACAACTCCCGAAAAGACTCTCCTATCCTCTCCCCCGAAGCGATTTCCGACCTGCTCCAGCGGGCGACCAGCCTATTTTCGTTGAGGACCTCCTCCACACCGCGGATCCGCTGCTCCGCATCGTCGAACTCGCCCTGTGCCGCCTCCACGCTTTGCCGCACCTCATCGAGCAGCTCCAGCTCGTCACCTCTGAGGTGCTCCATGGCGTCGGGAAATGTCGCGACTCTGGCCTTCAGCGCCATCATCTCGTCATCGATCTCCCGAAGCTCGATGGCTTTTCGCACCGCCAATTCGCGCCGCTTCGCCCGCTCGGTCTCGCGAAGCTTTTCTTCCCAATCTGCCAGGCCTTCCTGGCGCTGGCGCAAGTTGTGCTGTTCACGACGAGCCTCCTCCCACTCCCGGTGCGCCCCTTCCACCTTCCTCGTCGCCTTCCGAACCCGCAGCGCCGGCTTCTCATATTCCAGGACTCGCGCCGCCTCCTCGACGTCGAATCCGCCCACGGACTCCCGCAGGATGAACTGTGCAAAGGAGGCGCCGTCGCTCTCCAGGAGATCCTGCAGACACAATTGATAGCGATCCCTCGTCGACGCCGACGGCACGGGCGGATCGCCACCTCCCTCTTCGACGCGCCGCACCACTCTTCGGCCGTCCACGTCGACTCGCCACGACGAATCGCCGACTCTGATCGTCCCCGTCACCGAAACGCCGTCGTCCCCCGCCGCGTCGGGCCACAACAAGGTCTGGAGAAGCTGCGCCAGCGTCGATTTCCCGGAGGCGTTGGGCCCGAAGACGACGTTGATGCCCGGCGAAAGCTTCTCCACCTTCACCCCCTCCAATTCACCGGCCACGCTGCGACGCACAGCGATCTCCTCTACGACGATGGGCTCCTCAGCGCTCACGCCCACCTCCCCCACCCCGTCCTGCCCGCTGCTCACGAAGGGCGTCCAAAAGCTTCAATCCCTCCTCCCAGGCCACCCTGCGCACCTGCTCATCGCCGATCTCCTCGGGAGAGTCGCCACCTCTGAGCAATGGCCGATATGCGTTTCCCCGATACACCTCTTCCAATGCCTTCCGAACCCTCGCCAGCAGCCGCCCTGCCTCGCCATCGTCACCGCCATCGCGAATGGCGAGCAAGGCTCGCGCCAACAGCGCCGGCGGATCTTCCCCGCCGGCCAATTCCTCGAGATCGATGGGCGGCGCCGTCTGGCTCTCCACCTCGTCTACCGTCGCCACCACACCGTCGTAGTGCTCCTCCCAGTCCTCCACGAGGCCCTGACTCAACTCCTCCAGACGCCGGTGCAACTCCGTACGTCCCGTATACCGCAGCCGATAGACTACCCGCGCCAACCCCTCGGAGCCCTCCACGACACGACGCAAATCCTCGAGCACCTGAAGCGGCACAGCGCTGCGAAACTCCTCGTCACCTTCCACCCCCTCCAGGTCCACCTCCACTGTGCGATAGGCGACGGTGGCCAGGGGAAGCTGCCGAAACCGGGGCGCCTTCCCCATCTCCACCTCCACGATCCAGGGACCGTGCGTCCCCGTCTCACCTGGATGCAGCGCCTGCGGCGAACCGGGATACAGAGCCACCGCTGTGCCCCCAAGCTCCATCGACCGCGCGGCATGAATATGACCCAATAGCCAAAGATCTACCCCGGCCGCCCCCAGCTCCGACGACGTCACCGGCGCGTAACGACTCGACGGCGCGTCCAGATCGGCGTGCAACAACCCGATGGTCAACACCTCGTCGTCGGGCTGCAATTGCAGATCCCCCACGGGCGACCGCAACACATGCTGTGTCGGATAGGACCACCCCACCACCCGGATCTCTCCATAATCTCCCCGCAGGCGAAGACTCTCCCATCGCCCCCCACGTCCCAGAAGCCGAAAGCGGTCGTCGTCGGCCACATCTGCGGCGCTCGTGAAGACATCGAAGTCGTGATTGCCCGACACGGCCACCACGTCGATCCCGGCCTCCCCGAGCCTGCGAATCCCGGACTGAAAGGGCCCCAGCGCCTCAAAATAGCGATTCGCCCGATCGATCACATCCCCCGTCAGCGCCACCAGATCGACCTCCATCTCCAGAGCCCGATCGACGATTCGACTCCAGACATGCCGCACCGACAGAGACTCTTCATCCGTCGGCACCCGCGCCGGATACCGACCGAGGTGAAGATCCCCGGTACACAACACAGTCACACGTCGATTCGCCATACTCAGCACCGCGTCAGGCACACCCTCTCGATGGCGATATCGATCTCACAGACGCCTTGCCCGCACAACCGAATAAGCTCCATCGAGTGTGATCGGTTTCCGTCGGTAGTAGTTCCCTGGCCCTGACCTCAACGTTGCCCACAACTTGGAATGCTCGATCCCTGGCCCTGGGCCTGGGCGGGCTCGACCACACCGAGCTCTACAGCCGATCAAGGTGGATCACCCCCAGCACCATCAGCCCCCCTGTCTTCTGGCAGAGTTATCTCGGTCGCCCCCGTAAACCCCGTGTACGACACACCGTCAACCTCGTGGACAATTCGCTCCCCCGAAATTTCCGAGCCCCCTTCATCCCCCCGATTTCCCACGACTTCTCCGCCGATGCCATCCCTGGCACGCCCCATGCAAAGACCCAGGGCCGAGTAATTCGACGGACAACCTCACTCGGACCCCGGAATCAAAAATGAGCACTACAGCCATCAGACGATCCATTCGCGAAGTGGGCTACGCCATCCGACGCCCCGAACAACTGGCCACCCGCTGGCGCGACCGCCACAGCGACGACGTCGACGCCCCCCCGGCGGCGGTCTTCGCCGTCCTTCTCTTCAACGCCGCCTTCAGCGTCGCCGCCTACGGGATGTTCATGCACATGCACCGCGGCGCCACCGGCATGGCCGAGGGCGCCGCCCTGTTGCCGATGGCCGCCGGCCTGGCCTGGATCGTCGCCTTTCCCGCCCTCTACATCATCAACTCCACCCTCGGATCGCGCCTCGACGTCACCACCACCGCCCTGGCCGCATCCATCACCGTAAGCTTCGGGGCCGGCGCCATGCTCGCCAGCATCCCCATCACCTGGTTCTTCTCGCTGGCCCTGCCCTACACGGCCGTCCACTGGATCATCAACCTCATCGTCTTCTGTGGCGTCAGTGTGTGCATGAGCGACGTCTTTCTACGTGTGATGAAGACGGCCGAACCGGACCACTCGCGGGCCTATCCCTTTCTGTGGCTGCTGCTTCTAAGCGCCATCGGCTTCCAACTCTTCTGGCTCTTCGGACTCTTTCAGTTTTAGAGCCGGCGCAACCGCTCATTCACGCACTTCCCATCACTACGAGAGGATTCGATATGGAAACGACGATCGACGAGTTCAACAGCCAATCCACCCCTGCCGCCGACGAACGATCCACACCGACCGATGCCACCCTCTTCCACTTCTTCGAGGCCATGCTCCGCGACGGAGAAGAGATCGACGATATGGTCTGCGACGAAGACAACCTGGTGGCCACCCTACAGAAGATGCTTCTCCTGGCCGTCCTTGGCCTGAGCACATACGGGGTGGCCTTCGGAGCACTTCTACAGGCCGCCCCCCTTGATGCCTCGTTTCTGGGCGGCCTCCTCCCGCTGGGCGGAAATCCCGTCATCTGGATGCCCCTGGCCCTGACCGGCGGCTTTATGGCGGCTATCGCCGTCTGCTTGCCCAGCTTTTATTTCTACACTCAGCTCTCGGGCCTGGACGCCTCCTTTCGCCTCGTCACCGCTCAATCGCTGCGAGTGCAGGCCCGCACCTCCCTGCTTCTATTGGGAGTTCTGCCCTTTTATTTCGCCATCGGACTGACCCCTTTTCTCGGCATCAGCGCCATCGCCATGGAGCTGGACTTCGTCATCGCCATCGGACTGACCCTTCCCTTCCTGGTCGGCTTTACCGGCCTGTGGTCGGTCTACACCAGCTTTCGCCGCCTCATCGAAAGACTCCCCATCACCCACCCACGCCGCGGCGACTTCGTCCTTCTCATGGTGGCCGCCTGGGCGACCGTGATGGCCAGCGTCGCCCCTGTCGCCGTCTACCGCCTCAGCGCCTATCTCTCCGCGATAATTTAGACCGACACCCCAAAGGAGCTACCCATGCAACTCTTCGAAACCACCGTCATCTACCTGCTCGTCGGCCTCACCGTCGCCGCGGCGATGGCCATCACCGGACCGGGCCGCTCCCTGGCCTCGGCAGGAGCGCACTTTCTCTTCCACACCGTGGCCTGGCCCTTCTTCGCCCCCTTACTGCTGGGCCGCGCCATCGAAGAAAAGCCCCGCTCCCGCGCTCCTTCTGGGCCCACCAAGCCTCGCATCAACGGCTCACCGCCAGGACGCATCGACAAGATCGAAGCCCGGTTGGTCGACGCCCTCCAACGACTCGGCCCCGTCGCCGAAGAAGTCCTGGGCCCCAAGCTGGAGAGCGTCCACGACCTATCTCGTTCACTCCACCGCATGGAGGCTCGCCAGGCCGAGATGGATGCCCTTCTGGAGAGTGACGAATTCGACCGCCACAGCGCAGAACAGGCCCTCCAACGCCTCCTCGACGACCCCGACGTCGCCGACGACGATCCTCGCTTGGACAGCCTCCGCTCACGCCTGCGTAACATCGACCGCCTCCACCGCATGAGCCACCGCACACGGCGCGACCTCCAGCAGGCATTGCTCAAGATGGAGGAGATGAACTCTCAAATCCTCCTCCTCCAATTCGCCGAACAACGCTCCGAACAAATCGCCGACCACATCCAGGAGATCGCCTCCACCATCGAAGGCCTATCGGAGAGCCTGTTGACGGTATGAACGCCAGCGCACTGGACGCGGAACGCGCGGAGCGCTGGACGCGGCGGCGCTGCAGCCTGGACATTGTAGCGCCGAAGCCTGCACTCGGCAGCGCTGGACGCGACGACGCGGTAGAGCACACTGCACCTCGCTGCTGCGCTGAGAAATGTCACCGCCGCTCCTCACCTATTCCGAACGATTCACAACCTGCGCCGAGGCACCGAACGCTCGCCATTTCCCGCGCCTCCACGTCCCTTCCGCGCTCTCTTCAGCGCACGGCGTACAGC
>SLPW01000393.1 GCA_007131755.1 Myxococcales bacterium
GACTGCCGATAGCGGGGACGCTATCGTCTCCGAAAAACCCTCCTTACCATAAGTCAGTGGTTCTCTGTGTTGTCGAGATAGCCGTAAAGACACTGGCCGAGGGTGGATACGGATCGAGTGGGATTTTCCTTGTTCCACTTTTGCAGTTGTAGTTGTCTCCTCCCCCCTCCAACCTTGCCTCCCCACCGCCCGAACTTATTGATTGTCTCCCCCCGAAGCCCGACACATCCCCTTTTCTGGCGGGACCGCGATGATCTGGAAATTGGCCTGGCGAAACCTGTGGCGCCATCGTGCGCGTACCCTCATCGCCCTGAGCGCCATCTTCATCAGCTACGCCCTGCTGCTCTTATTCATGGGCATTCAGGCCGACCTCGAAAAGTCCTTCGAGGAGGCCGCCGTGGAGACGGCCGGGGGAAATGTCTTCGTCCACGCCGACGACTACTGGGCGACCCAGGATATCGAGCGCTACATCGAAGACGCCGGGCCCATCGTCGACGCCGCCGAACAAATCGACGGCATCCGAGGCTCGATCCCACGGCTCGTCATCCACGGGCTTCTCGAGACTGCCGATGACAGCGTCCCCATGCGCCTCTCCGGTGTCGACCCCGAGCGCGAGCGCCTCGTGAGATCTCCGGAGCGGGACCTGGTCGACGGCACCTTCCTCGACGGTCATCCCAGGGCTCCCATTGTGGTGGGAATCGGGATCGCCGAGCGCCTCGACGTCGACGTCGGTGACCGCATCGTCATGACCGCCGCCGACCCCGATGGCGAGATCGAGCGAGCCCTCTTCTATGTCGACGGCATCTTCGAAACCGGCGCCGACACGGTGGACGACGTCGTGGCCTGGACTACCCTGGAGGCGGCACAACGCGCGGTGAATATGGAGGGAAATCTCAACGAGATCGCCTTCGCCATCGACGATGACGACCGACGCCACCAGATCGCCTCTGAACTTCAATCGGAGCTCGACTACGCGGCGCTGCCCCTGCAGGCCCGCTCCTGGGATCAACTGCTGCCCGACGTGGTGGCCATCATGGAGTTTCGCCGCACCATCGCCATCTTGCTCTTTGCCGCCATCTTGCTCGTCGTGGCCCTGGCCATCGCAAATACCTTCATGATGGCCGTCATGGAGCGCATCCGGGAGTTGGGCCTTCTGGCAGCGATGGGACTTACGCCGGGACAGCTCTCACGGATGCTCTTATTTGAGAGCCTGATCCTGGCCGCTCTCGGACTCGTCGTAGGCTTTCTGCTCGGACTGGGCGGTCATCTCTGGTTGGTGAACACCGGCATCGACGTCACCGAGATTATGGGCGGAGATATTGATATCGGTGGCGTCTCCACCATCGATCTCGTCGTCTACAGCCACATCATCCCCTCCTGGTGGATCGGCGCCACCGTCTTCGTCTTCGCCATCGTCCTTCTCAGTTCCATCTATCCGGCGCGTCGGGCCTCGCGACTCACCCCGGCCGACGCCATGCGCATGAGCGAGTGAGAATCCCATGTTATTTCGTATGGCCGCTCGAAATCTGATGCGCCACCGCTGGCGCACCTACCTCACCATTGGTGGCATCTCGGTGAGCACCGCCGTGCTCATCGCTCTTCTGGCCCTATTCAATGGAATCTACGGTCAGTTGGCCGAGGCCACCACCTCCGTGGAGCTGGGCCAGATCCAGATTCAATCCGAAGAATACGTCGATCGCGCCAGCATCCACCACCACTTCCGGGCTCCTGCACAGTTGTTGGACCACATCGAGGCCACTGACGGCGTCCACGCCGCCTCGCCCCGCGTCATCTCCCACGGCCTCGTCGGCGAAGAAGAGCAGTCACGCATCGCTCGCGTCAAGGGCGTCGACCCCCACCGCGAGACAGAGGTTACAATCCTCGACGAGGCCATCGTCGACGGACAATGGCTCACCGACGAGCGCCCCGATGACTTCGAACCTCGCCAGATTATTTTGGGCTCCGTGATGGCCCAGAGCTTACAGGCCGAATTGGGCGACGAATTGGTGGTCCTGACCCAGGCTGTCGACGGCTCGCTGGGAAATGAGCTCGTCGAGGTCACGGGCATCGTCCACACCGGCAATATCCTCATCGACCGCCAGACGGCCTATATGCATATCGACGATTTGCGCTTCATCGCCGCCCTCGACGACGAGGTTCACGAAATTGCGCTGGCCACCGCTCTCGACGACGCCCCTCACATCGCCCGTGGGCTACAGTCCGAACTCATCCAGTTCGCCGGCGACGATGACCTCGTCGTTCGCCCCTGGCAGGAGATCGCCGTCGACATCTACACCATGGTCGAGTTGGCCGCACAGGTGAGTTGGTGGCTCCTCTTTATCATCTTCGCCATCGCCGCCCTGGGGATCTTCAACACCCTTCGCATGAGCACTCTCGAGCGAAGCCGAGAATTCGGCGTCATGATGGGTGTCGGCCTCTCCCGCACTCGCCTCCTGATCCTGATCGTCATCGAGGGCGTCATCCTCGGCACCTCCGGCGCCCTTCTGGGAGGCCTCCTCGGCGCCGCCATCGCCTACCTCTCCGGCACCTACGGGCTGAGCCTCGAATTCTTCACCGACGCCGAAACCCTGCAGTTGATGGGCGTCGCCTTCGCCGACCGCATCTTCTACGACCTCACCGCCCGCGAAGTCCTGATGCCCGTCGTCGGCATCATCATCGTCACCGCTCTGTGCGCCACCTGGCCCGCCCTGCGCGCCCTTCGCGAAAATCCCCGCGACACCATCGCCGGCCGCTAGTGCTGGCCCCCGGAAATCCGTAGGTACGTCCATCTCTGCGCGGGCTTTCATCTCCCCACTGAACGGCCATAAGACCTCGAAATCAAGGCGCAATACCCCGTTGACGGTCACCGACTGCACAATCGAGGGCATGTTGGCTAATTACTAAACCTCCCTACCAAAACCTTAAAAATAAGAATACTACGAATTCTGTACATAATGCTCTACAGCTTCTATAATCAGCTTTCGATATAATTCGGTTTATTTTCATTTCTGGTGCAATTTGTAGCACGCCGTCTACAGACCCCATGGCGTTACTCGGTTATCGTCTCTTTCAGCATGCCCGTTATCGACAACCAGGTGCTCCGGATCAGCTCATGGATTGGTACTCGGCGGATACTGAAGCAGTAATTCTCCTCCGTTCCCGAAGTCTACCTATGCAATCTGCCGACGACGATCAGAAGGACGACCTCACGAGGCCGCAAGAACAGGACAACGTCCACTCAGATTCGCGGTTTCCGGAAATCTCTCCCCTTTGCATGAAAGGAAGCGACGTATGCCACTGCTGTCTTCAGGCCCTCGATCCAGGAAACTGCGACTGTCCGGCTCTGAAGCTCGTCGCCCTCAACGTACGTCGTCTTCGGTTAAACAGCGACTTGTCCCAGCAGGAGTTGAGCGCCCGCGCGAATATCCACCGCACGCATCTCGCGAGATTCGAGACCCAGGCCACCAATATTTCACTGAGCGTCTTTTTCAAAATTGCCCGCGGCCTCGACGTCGATCCGCGCGAACTCCTGAAGCCGTGACCATCTCTGCATTACCGCGAAGCGAATAGCATCATGAATTCAGAGAAGAGACTCCACACCCTTCAATTTCTCAACTGCCGCCCCGCCGAAGAGGAGCGCCTGGTGCGCCTCGACGATATCGTGGAATGCATTCCCATGGTCCAGCTCGACGAGCAGCGACGAGCCGACACTCCACACTATCGCGGCCTATTGCATTTTCGCGGTCGCGTTGTGCCCGTCGTCGATCTCCAACAAGGTCCACGTCCTCCCCTGGAGCCGAAGTGGTTTCTGCTCGTCCTTCGCTCCCGAACACAGGAGATCGCCCTCGTGGTGCGCGAGGTATTCCAGATCTCGGCCTATGACGCCGCGGACTGTGAGAGCATCTGCATCGGCGCCGAAGAGGAACTCACCGTCGTCAGCTCCCACTCCCGAATGTTGCGGGTCATCGAGCCCGAGATGTTGTTGTCCCCTTGAACCTGGAATGCAGCCGGCTTGGCCGCCCGCCCAACCACATCATTCACTGAGCCTTTGATCGACTTATGTCGTTGAAATTATCCCCAGACGACCGCCGCGAGTTCGCCTCGAAATTCGAGACGTGCTCCTCCTTTCTCATCGACAAATTGGGCTTCGCCCCGGAGCGCATCAACCAGCACGTCATCGAACGTATCGCCCACTCGCTGTCCAAGACGGATGTAAGCACCGACGAGGCGGAGGCAGCGATCATCGCCGCCGCCACGGTGGGAGAGACTTACTTCTTGCGCCACCGACTACATTTTGAGTGGCTCCAGAGACAATTTCTCCCTCGCTGGACGAAGAGACGACAGGCTCGGCTTCGCCTGCGCCCTCTGCGAGTCCTCAGCGCGGGCTGTGCCAGCGGCGAAGAGGCATATACCCTGGCCGCCGTCTTGCGACGTCATCTCGACGACAAACGCATGCCCTTTGAAATCGTCGCCTTTGACGTCAATGAGCTATTTCTGGAGCGCGCCCACAGCGCTACGTACGGGCTCTGGTCCTTGCGGGGAGTCCAGATCGACGAAGAGCGCGATTGGCTCGACATCGACAGCGGCTCCGTCTCCGTAGAGCCCTCCGTGCAGAGCAGAGTCCGCTTCGTGCGCCACAACCTGCTGACCCCCCTTCATGAGCAGCGGGAACTGTCACAGCCCTTCGATCTGATCTTCTGCCGCAACGTACTGATCTACTTCCACGGCGGCGCCGTCCAACGTGCCTACCACAACCTGCTCGAAGCACTCGGCGAAGGAGGAGCGCTCGTCGTCGGCCCCAGCGATCCCGCCCCCCCGGATTCGCTTCCCCTTATACGTCGCTGGGAGAATGACGTTCGCTTCTACGAACCGGTCTGTGACACCTCCGAGGAGCCGGCCTCCACGGACATCGTTCCCTCTTCTCCCCCTGCACCGCAGCTCCCCCCTCGTCCCGAGGAAGAAGACGACTCGACGCAACCCCCAACCGAACCATGCCGTAGCGACGTCGTCTCCACCATCAACGCCTGCTCCGTTGCCCGCCGGCTCAGCCGGCTGTCGAGCACCGAGTTGGCCTGCGATTTTCTTCGTCACCACTTGCGCGACGACCCCATGGACGTAGAAGCACACGTTCTGCTGGCGATGTACCTGGGAGAGCTGGACCGGTGCGACGAGGCCTTTCAGTGGGGTCGACGCGCAGTCTTCCTCGCCCCCGACGCTCCCTATGTCCTCTTCGTCCTCGGTGACACCTGCGCCCGCTGTGAACGCCACGAGGGCTACCGTCGCTATGTGGACTGGGCCCGTGAACTCCTCAAAGAGCGCGACGATGACGACGTCCTACGATTCTCCAATGGCTGCACAGCCGATCAATTACGTGAGGTGCTACATGTCCACGAAAAATGATGCCATCGACTGGCAGGCCTTCAAGGAACGAGTCGCCTCTACCGAAGAGGCGCTTCAGGGCAGCCTGAGCCGGGCCGATCGCGACGAGATCTTGGCCCGCCGTGCCGAACGTTATCGCCAGGTCGAGGAGCGCCAGACCACCAATACCATCGACGTCATTTCCTTTCGGCGCCTCGATGGCACCTACGCCGTCGCCCTGTCGGCCCTTCAGGAAATCCGAATGGCCGAAAACATCACTCCTCTTCCCGGAGTATCCGCCACCATTCGCGGAATCATCAACGTCCGCGGACATATCGTCTCCGTCCACGATCTGGCATGCGTCAACGGAACCACCTCTCCTGTGCCCGACTGTCCCTGGGCCGTCATCGGCCGCGGCGACGACACCCCCATCGCCATCATCGCCGACGAAGTCCTCGGCGTGCGCCGGCCCGTCGAAGATTCCATTCGCCCCGTTCCCCTCTCCATGGAACGCCGAAGCAGTTGTTTTCTCGGCGTCCTCCACGACGGAACGCTCATCCTCGACTTCGACGGCCTGACTCGAAGCGAGGATTTCTTCTTGGCCTGAAGCCCATTTCACCAACACCAACCCGAAGTAAAGGCACCATCATGGGAAAAGAGACCAATAAAACCCCCGTCGAGACGATCTCCGCACAACGCCAATACGATGTAGAAAGGCGTCGCGAATATCTCTTGCTCGATGCAGAAGACGAAGAGCGCATCACAGCGCTGCGCGAATTCGCCGAAGAAAATATGGAAGACGTGGTCGCCGAACTCTACGACCACTTCCAGAGCTTCGAGGAGACCGGCGCTTTCATCTCCGACAAAAAAGTGCTCCAGCGATTGCGGGGAACTCAAAAACAGTATTTTCTGCGCGTCTTCGATGGCGACTACGACGACGAATATATGGAGGGGCGCCTCGAGATCGGACGCGTCCACGAACGCATCGATCTCGAACCCCAGTGGTATATCGGCTCCTATGCCCGCTACATCAACCTCCTCATACCCCGACTGGTGGAACATTTTGACGAGGACATCGAGACCTTCGGCCGCCACCTCCAGAGCCTGATCAAGATCTTCTTCTTCGACATGATTCTGGCCAATGACACCTATATCGAGGCGCAGATGCTGCGGGAGGCGGAGTTGACGGAGCGCTTCACCACAAGCCTCAGTGAATATGCCCGCAATCTCGAGCGCACCACCGGCGAAATCGCCGCCGCCATCAGTCAGCAATCGGCCTCGGCCCGCCAACAGGCTGCCGCCGTCACCGAGATCACCTCCACCGCCGAGGAGCTGCGCCAGACCTCCGTGCAGGCTCAAGAGCACGCCCAGGAGGTCATCACCCAGTCTCAGGGCTCCGTAGAGGTGTCCAAGGACGGCGGGGAGGCCATCGAGGAGAACGTCGAGGCCATGCAAGAGATCCGCCATCAGGTGGAGTCCATCGCCGAGAAAATTCTCAACTTGAGCGAGCAGACCCAGCAAATTGGCGAGATCATCGAGTCCGTCAACGAGATCGCCGAGCAATCGAAGCTGCTGGCCCTCAACGCCGCCATCGAGGCCGCACGGGCCGGCGAACAGGGCCGCGGCTTCTCGGTGGTGGCCGCCGAAATCCGCACCCTCGCCGACCAGAGCAAGGAGGCCACCAATCAGGTCCGCGCCATCCTCGGCGAAATCCAGAAGGCCACCAACAGCGCCGTCATCGCCACCGAGGAGGGCTCGAAAAAGGTCGAAAGTGGTGTCGAGCTGGCCGAACAGGCCGGAGAGACCATCCATACCCTCTCCGACGTCACCTCCCAGGCCGCCGACGCCGCGCGCCTCATCAGCGCCTCCTCCAACCAGCAGACCCGCGGCATCGAGCAGGTCTCCGACGCTATGGCTCAGATCGACGAGGCCATGCGCGACTTCACCACCGGGCTGACACAGACCGAACAGGCCTCGGAGGGCATGGAAATCTTGGTTCGGAAGATGACGGAGTTGGTCGAAGCCTTCACCGACGACGCCCCCACAGCCGCCGAATGAGCCGGAAACCCATATCATGACCACTACGACGATCCCGGACTTTCAGGAAGAATTGCTCGCCATCTTCGCCCAGGAGGGAGCGGAGCTTTTGGAGCGCATCGAGCGCGAGCTCATCGACATCGAGCACGCCTCCCATGCCCGCCGCAGCAAGGGGCTGGTGACCATCCGTCGGACCCTCCACACCCTCAAGGGCGCCGCTGGCGCCCTGGGCATCGCCCCCATCGTGCGCATCTGCCACGAGCTCGAAGAGGGCCTGGGCCACGACAGCAAAGACGATCCCGAATTACGGGGCTCCTTCTTCGACGCCTTCCACGAAGCCATCGCTCATATGCGAGCTCTCGTCGACGGCGGGGACGACGAATCCTTCGACGCTGTGATGCAGGCCATTGGCACTGCCTTTGACACCGATGGCGCCCTTCCAACCCCGTCCCCACCTCCACCGAACGCCGTCCCTTCTACTATCCCCGCCACCAATGGCTCCTCTGGCGCCGAGCCTTCCCCTCGCTCCAGAGGCATCCGCGTCGACAACGCCCGCCTCGACGACCTCCAGGCCGTCGCCGGCGAATTGGTGGTCCTCAATCTTCAACAAGATCTCAGCCAGCGGCGCGTGGAAAAACTTCGCGACACCCTGGCCGGCCTCCTCTCCCAATGCCGTACCCTCTCAGCCGAGATCTACGAGCTGGCCGGAGAACTCTCCTCTTCGCGATGGCAACGCCTTCAGCGCCGGGTCTCCGAGGTGACCCGAGAGCTAAAGAACACTTATCGCGAAAGCTACGAATTCGCCCAATGGTCCGTGGGCCACTCCGGCCAACTTGGACTTGTGTCCAACGCTCTGGAAGATGGCCTTCGCAATATTCGCATGCAGCCTCTGGGGCCCTTTTTGGACAGCTTCGCTCGCGTCATCCGCGACGCCGCCCGAAAGCAGGGGAAAAAGGTGCGCTTCGAATCCAGAGGCCGGGAAATCCAGGTCGATCGCTCCGTGCTGGAGAGATTGCGCGAGCCTATGATTCATCTTGTGCGCAATGCCGTCGCCCACGGTATCGAATCTCCCGAAAGGCGCCGCCAGTGTGGCAAACCGGAGCTGGGAGTCGTCCGCCTCGCCGCCAGCCTGATCGGAGAGAAGGTCTGTCTGGAAGTCCACGACGACGGCGCCGGCGTTGACGCCGACGCGGTACGTCAACGGGCCGTGGAAGCGGGCATCCTGCACAGCCACGAGAATACCGATCAGCGCCAACTCCTCGATCTCCTCGTCCACCCCGGCTTCAGCACCCGCACCGTGACCGACGAGGTCGCCGGCCGCGGCATCGGTCTCGACGTCGTCGACGCCGCCGTCGCCGAGGTGGGGGGGAGGCTGGAACTGGAAAACTCACCGGGAGAGGGGGCTGCCTTTCGCCTCATCGTCCCCACCAGCGTCACCACCTCTCAGGGACTTATCGTAGAGGTCGGAGAGTACCGCCTGGGCATTCAAATCGACGCCGTGGAGCGCATCGTGCGCATCGGCGACCAGGAGCTGCAGCTCATCAACGGCGAGCCCGTCTTCTTTCACGACGACGACCCCGTGGCCGTAATCAGCCTCGCCACCCTCATGGACGTCGCCGACGATGCGCGCCCTCCACAGTCAGGTCGGAGAATCGCACTCATTCTTCGAAACGGCGCGCAGCGCCTGGCCGTCACCGTCGACGATATCCCCGGCGAAATGCCCATGGTCGTCAAACCCCTGGGACCCCAATTTGACCGCCTGCGTCACCTCACCGGCGGGGCCGTGCAGGCCGACGGCTCCATCCTCCCCGTGGTGGAGCACCGCGAACTCTTTCGCCGCGCCGCCGGCCGACGCCGCATCGCTCATGCTCCCGTCGACGTCGACGGCGCCGCTGCTACCGGCCACTCCGCCACCACCTCCCAGGACATCGGACCGCCCACCATCCTCGTCGTCGACGACTCCGTAACCACACGCACGCTGGAGCGCAATATCCTGGAGACCGCAGGCTACGAAGTAGTCACCGCCACCGACGGCGCCGACGCCTTTGAGACCCTGGAGCGACGCGGCGACGTCGACCTGGTCGTCACTGACGTCGAGATGCCACGAGTCAGCGGTCTGGAGCTGTGCCGTCAGATTCGCCAACACCACGGCGACCACCTGCCCATCATCATCGTCACCTCACGGGGCAACGACGACGATGTGCGCGCTGGCTTGGAAGCCGGCGCCGACGCCTACATCGTCAAGGGACGATTCGATCAAGACCACTTCATGACCACCATCAAACGCTTTGTCCACTAACCAAACCACCCAAAGCGAGTCCCCGCCGATCCGCGTCCTCATCGTCGAGGACAGTCGGGTCACCCGCACCTACGTGCAGCGCGTGCTCTCCGCCGCATCCGACCTCCAGGTCCTCGAGCCCGCCGTCGACGGCGCCGACGCTGTGGAAAAGGCGCTGACTATCGAGCCCGACGTCATCCTCATGGATCTCCACCTTCCCAAACTCGACGGCATCGCTGCCATCGAGATGATCATGAGCGAAAAGGCATGTCCCATCGTGGTTATGAGCGGACAGTTGACCTCCCGCGATACGGACTACACCTTCGCCGCCCTCAACGCCGGGGCCGTGGACGTCATCTCCAAGCCGAAGGGACTGGACACCGAACTTCGCGAGGGCTTTGCCCGCGAATTGATCTCCACCCTTCGGCTGATGTCAAAGGTCAAGGTGGTGACCCGCCGCTTTTCGAAGTCCTCGCTGTGCGAACTCTCCGACGTCATCGCCCACACCACCGCTCCTCGCCCCCGAAATATCGAAATCGTCGCCATCGGTGCCTCCACGGGGGGACCGGCGGCGACCTTCGAGGTGTTGTCCCGGCTTTCGGCGCCCACTCCTTTCGCCGTCGCCATCAGCCAGCATATCGCCAACGGCTTCGAACATGGTTTGTGCTCCTGGCTTCGCACCACCGGCCACGACGTGCGCATCCCCGTCCCCGGCACCCCACCTCAACCCGGGAGAATCTACCTGTCTCCGGCCAACGCCAGTCTCGTCACCGGCCCCAAACATCTCGAACTCGTCCCCACCGTGGGATCTGAAATCACTCCCAATATCGACCGCCTCTTTCTCTCCGTCGCCCGTCACTACGGAGCTCGCAGTACCGGGGTCTTGCTCACCGGAATGGGCGACGACGGGGTGCGGGGACTGAGAGCGATGTTCGACGCCGGGGCCTGGACTCTGGTGCAGGACGCCGACTCCGCCGTCATCGACAGCATGCCCGCAAGCGCCGCCGCCGCCGGTGCCGCCCGCGAAATCCTCAACCCCGCCGACATCGCGCGGCGCCTCACCGAAATTGCACGCCCATCAGGAGGGAAAAATGACTGATATCGTGGTCTTCGACGACAGTCGCACAGTCCGCATGTTCGTAGAGATGAGCCTCGGCCAATTGGGCTACCAGGTGGAGGCGTTCGCCGAA
>SLPW01000355.1 GCA_007131755.1 Myxococcales bacterium
TCCTGGTCGTCCTGGTCGTCCTGGTCGTCCTGGTCGTCCTGGTCGTCCTGGTCGTCCTGGTCGTCCTGGTCGTCCTGGTCGTCCTGGTCGTCCTGGTCGTCCTGGTCGTCATCATCATCGCCGTCGCCGTTGTCGGGGCGGCGAAGGTGGTAGAACCCGGGTTCACCGTAGACCCGCAGTACAGCCTGGCGACCATGTGGCGATTCGTCGGCCAGAAGAACTCGAGGCTCCGTAAGCGCAGTCTCGGGTAGGGCGGGGGCGTCTTCGTCGTCGGGAGCCATCGCCGTGGTGTGCACGCTGGCACCTCCGCGCATATCCAGCATCTCCAGGGTCATGTCCGGGAATGGGCCAAAGGGCTCGTCCTCCGTCAGATCGGGGTCCCCCCGCCAGGCTCGTTCGGGGAGGATTTCGATGGTCCACTGGACGCCGTCGGCCTGTGGGTCCTCGGTGGTGATAAAGTGATCGATATCATCTTCGCAGAGTCGGAGGTAACGATGCTCGGCAGCGTCTTCGGGAAGGTGAGTGGAGAGAAGCAGCTCGTGGTTGGGATGGTACCGATCGGTTCCCTCCGGACATGGCGCGAAGTGATAGGCGTCGATGATATAGGGCCCCTCCTGTTCGGAGTCGGTTCCGCGGACGCGAAGGAGGAGATCGGCGTCGAAGTCCATGCCGTCGATTCCGGCGGTGATCTGGGATCCGTCGGCCTGGCCGACGCCGACAATCTCGCGGCTGTCGGCACGCAGAATTTCGACGTCCAGATCGGGAGCTTCGGGGTGAAATTCGTCGGCTGTGGGTCGGATGTCGACGAAGAGACTATCTCCGTAGGATGCGTCGAGGCGGAACCAGTCCTCGTCGTCGGCACATAGGTGGAGTTGGTGTCCCGTTTCATGCGGCAGAACGGCGGCTTCATCGGCGGTGGAGTTGGGCTCGAATTCGTCGTCCATGGCCTCGCAGGGAGGTGTATGCTCCACGTCGAGATCATAGGTGAATTCCAGATCGCGGGTCGTTCGAAGGGCGATGACGATCTCCGACAGCTCTCCTCGGTCGAGTCCGAATTGGTGAGCCTCGAGTTCGAAGGGCTCGATCTTCCGTGTCGTACGACGGCGCTGGTTTTCGGCGCGCAAGTCCTCCTCGGAGGTGTCCTCACCGGCGTTGGTGGCGAAGATGGTCCGTCCGTCTGGGCCGTAGACGACGAGCTTCAAATCCTCCGGGCGGGGAAGAAAGACGTGCTCCGGGTCGGGTTCGTCGCGAAGCTCGCGAAAGGTCGCTTCCACGGACAGATCGCCACCGGCGAAGACGGGGTAGGCGAAATAATCGTCGCTATCCCCGCAGAGGGTGAGGTCCTCCAATGGCCACTGTTCGGGGACGGCGGCGTCCTGGGGGGTGTCGTTGGGATGAAATTCGTCCTCGAAGGTGGAACATGGCGGGTAAAGCTTGCGAAGGACCACCTCCAGGTTGCGGCGCAGATCGTCGCGAAGCTCGTCATCGGTGGCGCCGTCGTCGCCGGTAAAGAGTTGGAGGCCGCGGCGAAATTGCTCGGCGGCGTCTGCCCAATCTTCGTCGACGGCTTCGATGAGGCCCAGGTGATAGTGTACGTCGGCGCGTAGATCCGGGTCCTCCGTGGACAGAGCGGTGGCGAAGGCGGTGCGAGCTTCTTCGTATTCGTCGAGGCCGAAGTGGGCGCGCCCGCGATTAAAGTAGGTCTCGGGCCGCTCGGCGTATTCATCGGCCAGGTTGTCCAGGATCGCCAGAGCTTCCTCGTATTCGCCCTCTTCGATGGCCTCGGCGGCCTGGGAGACCTCGGGGTGAAGGCGCTGAAGGCCGGCGTCACAGCCCACGGAAAGCCCGACGATGAGGATGAGCGCAGCGGGGAGCAGGGGGCGACGGTGGCGCCGCCGGCCGATGACGAGGCTCAAAAGAAGTAGGATTGTCGCCGGGATTAGAAACCACATAAAGCGGTCGACCCGAAAGTCGACGATTCGCTCTTCGACGACGGAGCGCTCCAATTCGTCGAGAAATTCGATGATCTGCGTCGACGCCTGCCCGGGACGTTCGAAGACGATATGGGTGCCGTCGGTGACGTCGGCGATTTCGCGCAGCATCTCGTGGTCTGCCCTTGTGATGACCTTCTCACCGGCGCCGTCGCGGACGTAGCCGGTCCTGCTGCCGCCGTCGTAGATTGGAATGGGGGCACCGTCGGGATCGCCGATGCCGACGGCGACGATTCGGATCCCCTCTTCGGCGGCCTGGCGTGCGCTCTCGATGGGGTCGGACTCGTGGTCTTCGCCGTCGGTCATGAGGACGATGACCTGTTCCTGGGAGCGCTGGAGGCGATCGTCGTCGCCGTGGCCGGTGAGGACTTCTACGGAGTCGTCGATGGCGGAGCCGATATTGGTGCCACCAACAGGAATCTGATCGGGATGGAGGCGGTCGAGAAAGAAGTTGATCGTGGTGTGGTCCGTGGTCAGCGGCGCCTGGACGAAGCTGATGGAGGTGAAGATGACCAGGCCCACTCGATCGGAGTGCAGGCCGTCGACGGTGCGCTGGACCTCCTGGTGGGAGGCGGTCAGCCGGTCGGGAGGGATATCCTCGGCGAACATGCTGCGGGAGAGATCCATGGCGAAGACGATGTCCAGGGCCTCCTGGGCGATCTCTTCGTCGACGTCACCCCATTGTGGTCGGGCGGCGGCGATGATGAGGAGGGCGATGGCCGTCAGTTGAATGACCCGGCGGAGGACGCGACCCCGGTGATCGACGGAAGCGGCCATGGCGTCGACGAGGGGCCGGTCCCCGATGCGTTGGCGAGTCTTGCGGTACCACAGAGTATAGGCCACCCAGGCGCCGATGAGGGGGATGAAGACGGCGAAGAGGGTAAGATACTCCGGATGTGCAAAGTCGACGGGAATCATGGGAATCGGCGAATGGCGGTATGATCGAAGAAGAAGTGGGCGGAGAATAACAGAAGAGCGGCGACGACGAAGGGGACGTAATATTCTCGCTGTCGGGGGCGTCCGCGGTCCTCGAGGCGGGTCTGATCGTATCCGTCGAGGATTTCATGGAGGTCGTCGGCCATGGCGACGGCGTCGAGGGCTCGGAAGTACTGACCGCCCGTATAATCGGCCATCTCCTGCATCAACTCGGGGTTGATGGGAAATTCCACGTTTCGGTAGCGGGTATTGCCAAATGGGTCCTGTCCGACCTCGACGAGGGCCGGTCCGTCGCGACCCACCAGAATGGGGTAGATGGGAATGCCCATCGCCTTGGCCATCTCGGCGGACTTCATGGGAGAAAGGCTTCCGCCGCGGCGATCGCCGTCGGTGATGAGGATGAGGATACGGCTGGTAGCTTCGCTATCCTCGAGTCCGGCCAGAGAGCGGCCCACGGCGTTGCCGATGGCTGTGCCGTCGCCGTCGATATCGCCCATCCGGAGCGCTTCGACCTGTTCGCGTAAGAGGCCGTGGTCCAGTGTGAGCGGAAATTGGAGGACCGTCTCGCGACCAAAGAGGACGATGCCGATTCGGTCATTGGGACGGCTGTCGATGAATTCAACGAGGGTGGTCTGGGCTTCCTCGAAGCGCGTCTTTGGAGCTTCGCCGCGGCGCTCCAGATCTCGGATTTCCGACTCGTCGAGGTCGAGGGCGTTCATGGATCCCGACATATCGAAGGCCACGAAGATATCGATCCCCTCGACCTCCTCTTCTTCGTATTCCACGATCTGGGGTCGGGCGATGGCGACGACCAAAATGGCCAGGCCGAGGACGAAGAGGGCGTCCACAAGAGGGCGCAGGTAGAGGCGAAGGCCCCGGGGAGCTGTGGCGAGGCGGGCAGCGTTGGAGAATAAGAAGGTGGGGGTGCGCTTTTTTCGCTGCGTCGGGGCGAAGAGCCAGTAGGCGACGAGGGGGACGAGTGCGAAGGCGGCGAGCGCCCAGGGATAGGCAAATTGAAAGCCCTCGGCGGTGAGGAGAACGAAGGTCATGGCGATTCCTCCGCGTCGGGAGCGTCCGGTGATTCCGGTTCCGGCCTGGGGATCGTGCTCTCCACGAAGTCCATGGCGCGCTCCAGGTCGTTCTCGGCGCGCCTGGCGCCCGGGATATAGCCGGCGAATTTGACCCGGTCACAGGCCCGAAGCCATCGGGTCACGTCGTCGACGCTCACTTCCGAAGGGTCGACTTCTCGCAGTGTGCTCACCATTTCCGTGGTGGTCAACTCGGCTCCCGGGAAATCGAAGCGCTGTCCCAGATAGCGCCGAAGGACGTAGGAAAGCTCGAAATAAAAGGGTTTGAACTCCTCACGGGCGGTCGGAAGATTCTCGGCCAGACGCTCCAACGCGTCGAGGGCTATGACGTGAGGGGGAGGTTCGAAAGCCCGGGCATGGGCGTGTCGTCGCCGGCGCAAAAATAGGGCGCCACCGATGGCGAGCAGGCCAAAGCCGACGGCGCCGAGGGCATACCACGTCAGGGTGCGATGCTGACTCCACAGTTGCCAGGGAGAGCGGGGAAGGCCGAGGGTGGTCTCCTCATCGGTGACGGCGGCGACGAGGAGATCCTTTCGCGGAGCCTCGACGCCGGTGGGCTGGGCGTCGAGGAGAAGCTGAGCCGGAGGTCCCGTTGTGGGGCCGGGGCGAAAGATGGCGTAGCGCAGGGTGGCTTGAGTGGTGCTTTGGTCGCCGGAGGTGGTGGTCTCTATTTGCCGGTTGATCTCACTCCAGCGCGATCCGTCGGGAGGGAGCGTCAGATCGAGTTCGGTGCCCGCCGGATGTTCGACTTCGATGGTATAGGTGATCTCGTCGCCGAGGGAGGGGTCATCGCCGTATTCGAGGGAGCTGTCGACGACGTGCACCACGTCGTCGGCGGCGGCCGGCGCTGCCAGGAGCAGGCAAGTCAGCAGTAGCGCGACCTTGGCTAGATGTAGGTGGCTGGGTATGCGCATGACGCCTATATGTGTCGTGCACGTTCGCGAAAATATCGAATCACGGGCTTGATATGATCTTTTGCCGTGTCGATGAACAAACTGTCGATTGCCAGTTGCTGAAATAATTCGTCTCTATTGTCTTGGAGCTTTTCGACGTGCGAAGCGTAGGCCTGGCGAACCGATGCAGATGAAGTGTCGACGGGGACGACGTCGCCGGTCTCGGGATCTTCGAAGTGGACGATGCCCATGTCGGGGAGCCCGGCCTCCATGGGGTCTTGGATGACCAGCGGGATCAACTCGTGGCGTTTGTGGGCGATCTTGAAGGGGCGATCGAAGTCGGCGTCCAAGAAGTCACTGACGACGAAGGCCAGCGATTGCTTCTTGGAGATGCGCACCAGGTATTCCAGGGCCGACGAAAGGGAGGTGGTGCGGCCTTCGACGTCGGGTTCGAGGACGGTGCGAATGATGCGCAGGACGTGTTTTCGCCCCTTTCTGGGCGGAATGAAGGACTCCACCTCATCGGTGAAGGTGATCAGGCCGATGCGGTCGCCGTTCTTGACGGCGGCGAAGGCGATGAGGGCCGCCAGTTGAGCGGCGGTCTCCCGCTTTCGTCGGTTTCGGGTGCCGAAGAGCTGGGAGGCCGAGGCGTCGACGAGAAGGAAGACGGTCAGCTCCCGTTCCTCGACGAATTGTTTGACGTGAAGCTCGTTCATGCGGGCCGAGACGTTCCAGTCGATGACACGGATATCGTCGCCGGGCTGGTAGGCGCGTACGTCCTGAAAATCCATACCGCGGCCCTTGAAGACGCTGTGATAGCGCCCGGCCAGGTGCTCGTCGACGGCCCGGCGGGAGGCCAATTCGAGCTGGCGCACGGCTTTGTAGATCTCGGCGGGTAGCATGGGTTTGGTGTCGGAGTTCCGGTGGAGGTCGATTCAGGGGACGTCGATGGTTCGAAGGATGATATCGATGAGCTTTTCCGGGGTATACTCTTTGGCTTCGCCCTCGTAGGTGAGGACGACGCGGTGGCGAAGGACGTCGTGGGCGACGGCCTTGACGTCCTCGGGAGTCACGTAGGAGCGGCGTCGAATGAAGGCGTGGGCTCGGGCGGCGAGGTTGAGATAGATGGTGGCTCTGGGGCTTGCGCCGTAGTCGATATAGCGTTCGATTCTCTGCAGGTCGTAGTCGGCGGGCTTTCGAGTGGAGAAGATGATATCGACGATATAGTCCTTGAGGTTTTCGTCGATATAGATCTGGCGTACCAGCTCGCGGGCCTCGAAGATGGTCTCCGGAGAGACCACGGCGCTAGGAGTGGGTAACGAGGCCGATTCGCAGACCAGGTCCATGATCTGGCGTTCCTCGTCGCGGTCGGGATAGTCGACGCGGATCATGAGCATGAAGCGGTCGAGCTGGGCCTCCGGAAGTTGGTAGGTGCCCTGTTGTTCGATGGGGTTCTGCGTGGCCAGCACCAGAAAGGGCTTCTCCAATTTATGGGTCTCCTCGCCGATGGTCACCTGGCGCTCCTGCATGGCCTCGAGAAGAGCGGACTGAACCTTTGCGGGGGCGCGGTTGATCTCGTCGGCGAGCAGAAAATTGGTGAAGACCGGACCCTTTCGAGCGACGAAAGTGCGCGTTTGTTGGTCGAAGATCATGGTGCCGATCAGGTCTGCCGGGAGCAGGTCGGGGGTGAACTGGATGCGCTGAAAGTCGCTGTCGATGCAGGCGGACAGGCTCTTTACGGTCAGCGTCTTCGCCAGGCCCGGAACGCCCTCGAGGAGGACGTGGCCGCCGGTCAACAGCCCGATGAGCAGTCGCTCCACCATATATTCCTGGCCGATGACGACATCGGAGAGGCTGTGGCGGATATCGTCGGCGAAGGCGCTTACGGCCTCGATCTTCTCGGCCAGCTCCGGTGGAGGGGCGGTGTCGGTAGCTTCGTCTGCGGTGGTGGTCATCGGCACAATTCCTGTGGTTTCGGAGTTGGTTCAGCGCCGTTCGATGGAAGAAGTGGCCATGAAGTCTGCGCGCTCGTTGAGCGGGTCTCCGGCGTGACCCTTGACCTTGATGAGTTGTAGATCGTCGAAGTCCTCGATCAACTCTCTGATGGACAAGATGAGGGAGCGGTTGGCCTTGGCCTTCCAGCCCTTGGTGAGGACACCGATGCAATAACTGCTGTCCGTATACAGGCGCACCGGTCGGCTCCTGTCGTCGACCCTCTCGAGGGCGACCTTGATGGCCGTCAGTTCGGCGATGTTGTTGGTGCCGCGTCCGATAAATTGCGACACCTCCAGGTAGTGGAAGCCGTCGCGAATGACCACGCCGTAGCCACAGGGGCCGGGGTTTCCCGAGCAGGCTCCGTCGGTGTGGATCTCCACGATGCCCTCGTCGGGCTCCGGGACGCTGCACAGATCGTCGGGGACGGTACGCGATTCGTACAACTGGCCCCAGTCTTCGGGGTTTGTAATAGGATCGAGGCTTCGTTTTGTTCCCTTGTCGGAGGACTTGCGGGTGTCGATCTCCGAGGCCGGTCTGGACGAGACGTTGCCGGGGCTTGCGCGGTAGACCTTTGCGTCGTCGTCGTTCTGGTATTTCATGGGGACACGCCCGTTCTCGACGACCACGTCGCCTTTGTCGTCGACCTGGACCCAGACCTTCTTTCCCTTGAAATAGTGTTGTCGCCAGTTCAAAAGATGCTCCGTTCTGGAAATGCGATGGATAAGGATCGTCGGCAGTGAATCTTGCGGATGAGACGGGGAGGCGATGTAACATAAATGGGGTGATTGGTGCGAGTCTTGTTCGCGCCTCCATCATTGACGCGATGGTTATCTTCGCAACGTGGATCTATGTATTATGAATGCATCGCGGAGTGGAAAGATTTTCAAACGGCCGAATGACGATGAAAAAAAGAAAGACGAACCGGATTCTGGTTTTTGTTGCCATAGCCCTGGCCGCCTTCGCGCTGTTGGGAAGTTGTTCCGACGAGGAAGAAGAACAGAAGGAGGAAGAGCAGGCGCGGATATTGACTCTGCAGATGGATCAGCAGGTGGTGGTGCCGACGTCGAAGGTGCGGGTAACCCTCGGGGGAACGCGGCGGGTGGAGGCGAATGTGGCGGAGGTGACGATCGTCGGTGAGATCGGAGAGCGGTCGATCGACGAGACCTTCGAGCAAGGACTGCAGCGCGCGGGAGACGTAGGGGATCTCTATGTGGAGTTGAGCGCATCCGAGGTGCTGTGGCCGAAGCTCGAACCCGGTGCGTCCGGGCGGTTTTCCGGCGACCTGCAGGTTGTGCTCGGCGATGTCCTCGGAAACGAGCGAAGGGGGAGGCTCGACGATATATCGTGGCGATTTGAAGAGGAGTTGCGCCCGGAGGTGGAGCTGGACGTGCCGGGGCAGATCTTTGCCAACTCGTCGGTGCGAGTCGACGGGGCGGGGATCTTGCGGCCCGAGGAGGGGCAGACGCAGGCAGTGATCGGGGAGGGAGAGTTCGTGGCCGACGCCGGTCATATTTTTGATCTGGATGGCGAGGTGCTGCCCGTGGAGTGGACGGGAGATCGGGAGCGAGGGGAGCTTCGCTTCGATCCGGCGGTCATCGGCGTGCATCCCGGACAGTTGGAGGCGACGATACGCTTTGAGAACCACTTCGCCGACGGGACGACCCTTCAGGAGACGGCTGGCGAGCGCAATATCGTGACTTCGCTGGATACTACGTTTATCGCCGGGATCACGCCGGAGAAGGCCAGCAGGGGGCAATTGGTGGAGCTGCAGGGACGCGGCTTCGTACCACCGCCGTCAGACGAGGGCTACGGAATGTGGCTTCGATTCGAGGGGACACTGACCCCGTCGGATCCCGAAGCGGATCCCCACACCTTCGAGGGCAGTAGCGCGGCCATGGGAGAGCCCTGGAAAGTGGTGAGCGACGAAGAGATTCTCCAGGACGTGTGGTATCGCGTCGAGGGCCGGACCCTGCACGGGTTGGGAGCGGCGCCGGGCACGTTCGACGGTACGATTACGCCCGTATTATACGACGCCCACGGAGAGGTGCAGGGCCTGAGTTGGCAGGGAGAATTCGAGGTGCTGCCGACGAAGCAGATGGTATATCTGAAGTTTCTTCCCTCCTTCACCACAGCCCTCGATCGCTATGGACTGGTCAACGTGGAGCGCGAGATCCGGGATCGGATCCTGGAGGTGGTCCACAGAGATTACGCGGGGATCAATATCGAATTCGTCGATCATCCGCCCCAGGACTTCGCCGCCTATGCGACGGTGGAGATCGGTGGGCCGGATCCGACGGGAAATCAGGCCTTCGGTTTCGACAATACCTACCACGATCAGCCCAAGGACACGGGGAATCTTCATATCGACGACTACCTGGGCGGGATCAATCCCGAGACTGGCGAGGCTTTCAACAATCCCTACGGAGGGATCTTCGTGGAGTCCTTTGCGGCCTTCAGCCCCACCATCCATCCCGAGATGGGCCACGCGTCTGAGCGTTTCGATGATATCTTCGGCCCTTTTATGCCCGAGTTGGGCGGAGAAAGGGTGAGAGCGACGGAGTGGCCCGAGGGAGACCGGGTTGATGAGATCGAGGAGGCGATCCGGGTCTTCGCCAACGTGGTGGGAAATACCACTTCCCACGAGATGGGCCATGCCATGGGGCTGGCTTATTTCGAGGGCGATTGGGATCAGCCGGGGATGCGTTATCACAACCTGGCCGGCAACGGGTACATCATGGACGCCGGGATTGAGCGCAGCTTCGAGCAGCGGGCCGAGCTCGACGGGGAAGGTCCGGAGACCTTCAGCCCCGAGAACCGGGCCTATCTGGAGGAGATTTTGCCGCTGGAGTAGGGGTCCGAAATTACGGTTTATTCTGATAAACCAGCCAGTGGGGATCGGTCGGCCAGCCGTGGGGGCGCTTCATCCAGGAGCCGGAATCCGAGTCAAGGACGAGGGCGTAGGAGACCAGATCGGGACGGCCGTTGCCGGTGATGTCGAAGGTCTGCCAGTTATGACTGCCAATGGAGTTGGTCGTAGAGGACGGATTCCACCACCCGCCGGTGTCGGAGCCTCCCGACTCGGGGAGCTCCCACCGGGCAGGTTGTGCGGAAAAGCGGGTTCCGTCGTTGGGATAGACAAGCCAGTGAGGGTCGTCGGGCCAGCCGTGGGGACGCTTCATCCAGGAGCCGGTATCCGAGTTAAGGACGAGTGCATAGGAGACAAGTGCGGGGCGGCCGCTGCCCTCGATGTCGAGGGTCGTCCAGTTATGACTGCCAATGGAGTTGGTCGTAGAGGACGTATTCCACCAGCCGCCGGTGTCGGCCCCGCCCGACTCGGGGAGCTCCCATCGGGTGGGTTGTGAGGCGAAGCTCGAGCCGTCGTTGGGGTATACAAACCAGTGAGGGTCATCGGGCCAGCCGTGGGGACGCCGGACGTGGGAGCCGGTATCGGAGAGGATGACGCGGGCGTAGGAGACCAGATCGGGACGGCCGTCGCCGGTGATGTCGAAGGTCTGCCAGTTATGGCTGCCGGTGTTGTGGTAGCTGCTGCTATAGGATGTCGTATGCCACCCGCGGGAGTCGGAGCCTCCCGACTCGGGCAGATCCCACCGGGTAGGTTGTGCGGCAAAGCGCGAGCCGTCGTTGGGGTAGACAAGCCAGTGAGGGTCATCGGGCCAGCCGTGAGGACGCCGGATCCTGGAGCCGGTATCGGAGAGGATGACGCGGGCGTGGGAGACGAGATCGGGACGGCCGTCGCCGGTGATATCGGAGGTCTGCCAGTTATGGCTGCCGGGGTCGTGGTACCTGTCATAGGATGTAGTCCACCATCCGCGGGTGTCGGATCCTCCCGACTCGGGGATCTCCCACCGGGTGGGTTGTGAGGCAAAACCCGTACCATCGTTGGGGTAGACAAGCCAGTGAGGGTCATCGGGCCA
>SLPW01000625.1 GCA_007131755.1 Myxococcales bacterium
GCCGGAACGCCCTGGCTCAGCGTGGAGCATTCGGACGTCGTCGATAGCGGGCCCTTTTATTTGCGCTCATTGCTTCGAGCTACGGACCGGCGCGGACGCAGTTTTCCCGGCGTGGCCGAGGTCTGCGAGCCGGGGCGAACGGATCGAAACCGACATCGGCCGTTGGTGCGAATGCGGGTCCATCGCCGACAGGGAGAAAATTCGATGTGGTTGCCCCTATTTTCGGGGCCGCGCCGGGGCCGAGTTCGGCGTCTTCTACGTTCCATATTCCGGGGGAAGAGATGAGTCCATCCGTAGCGATCGTGGGAGCAGGAATGGGGGGATTGTCGGCAGCCGTCGAGCTGTCGGCGCGCCCGGGATGGGAGGTGACCGTTCTGGAGGCGGCGTCCTCGCCAGGGGGCAAGGTCGGGGTCGCCGACCACGACGGGGTGAGCTTCGACACCGGCCCAAGCCTGTTGACCCTTCCCGACGTGCTCGAGGAGTTGCTCGCCAGCAGAGGGCGAAGGCTGGAGTCGCTGGTGACTCTCACTCGTCCCGAGCCGTCGATGTGCTATCGCTTTGCAGGGGGAGAACAACTGGAGGTGAAGAGGGAACTCGAAGGGACTCGCCATGAGGTCGAGCAAAGCCTTGGAAAGAAGGCCCGTCGCGACTTCGACGCCTTCCTGGGCTATGCCCGCAAGATCTGGGAGGCGGCGGCGCCGCACTTCGTATTCGGGCCGGCGCCGACGGCGCTGACGGCGGTCAAGCTCGGCGTAAAGGCCATGCGCGATTTCATCGCCATCGACGCCAAAAATACGATGATGAGCGCTCTCGATTCCCGGGTGGAGGATCGCCGCATTCGCGACCTCTTTTTGCGCTATGCCACGTTCAACGGCTCCGATCCCAGACATGCGCCGGCGACGCTGCACTGCATCGGATGGGTCGATCTGGGGATCGGGGGATGGGGCGTAAAAGGAGGGATGACGAAGCTGGCGACGGCCCTGGAGAGGGTCGCCCGCGAGGGGGGAGTGGATGTGAAATACGACAGCCCCGTGCGGTCCATCCGAAAGTCCGACGGAACATTCGAGGTGCAGTGGGAGGGGGGAAGTCGAAGGGTGGACGCCGTGATCGTCAACGCCTGCGCTCAGCAATTGGTGGAGCGATTGTGGCAGGGCGACAACGGGTTGGGCCTTCGCACCGACGGCATACCGTCGACGTCGGCCTTTACGGCGGTGATCCGGGCCCGGCGACGGGCAGACCGGCCCGCCCACGCCCTGGCATTTCCCGATCGCGACTATATGGAGGAGTTCGTCGATCTCTTCGATCGCGGTGAGCCTCCAAAGGAGCCTGCGATCTACCTATGCGCCCGCGAAAAAGCCCACGGCGCCGAAGGGTGGGCCGACGACGAAACGCTATTCGTGATGACGAATACTCCCGCCCTGAGCGAATTGACGACCTCCGTAGACTGGGAACAATTTGAGGCTCGCGTCCTGACGAGGCTGCGTCGGCTGGGCTGGATCGACGAGGGCGACCGGGTGGTGTGGCGGCGCACGCCACAGCAACTGGCAGCGCGTTTTCCCTGTAGCCAGGGAAGCCTCTACGGAAGCGCCTCCAACAGTCGACTCGCCGCCTTTCGCAGGCCGCCCAACCGCGCTCCAGGAGTGAGCGGCCTGTACCTGGCCGGCGGAAGCGCACACCCCGGCGGGGGCGTGCCATTATGCGTCCAATCCGGGCGCCAGGCGGCCAGTGAGCTATTGGCCGACTGCCGATAGGAGAGGACCCGACCGTCTCTGGGGAAATCGAGTGCATTTCGGAGACGATGCGGCTCCTGCCCATCGGCAGTCTTCGGCGTTTCAGCGAACCATCTTCGAGAATTTCTTGAACGCCTGGTGCTTCGAGCTTTTCAAAGTGTCGAAGACCACAGTTTCATAATTGGTGATCGTCGCTCCGAGCTCGCGCATCATCTGCAGGCCGTTTTCGCGATGGTCGTCGCGGCGACTGACGACGCCGTCGATGGGGACGACCACTTCGTAGTTATGGGCCAGCAATTCGCGCACCGTGGAGTAGACGCAGATGTGGGTCTCCATGCCACAGACGACGACGCGGCCGGGAAGGTTGATGAGGTAGGGCTCGAATTCGTCGGCGGCACAGGCGCTGAAGGCGACCTTTTCGACGCGTCCGGCGTCGTGGGTCTGAAGCAGCTCCAGGAGGCCGGAGTCGGTGGGGCCGAGGCCGTCGGGGTATTGCTCGGTATAGATGATGGTGGCCCCCGCTTCGGCGGCCAACTCCACCATGGTCTTCGTGGCGTGGAGGCATCTCTCCATGCGCTCATCCGGCATGGAGCCCATCAGGCGTTCCTGGATGTCGATGACCAACAGAGCGCTATTTTCGTCGAAGGAAGTCAAAGCCATGATCGAACTCCGTAAAGAGGTGAAAATTTCCCAGTGGGCGATTTGGATGCTACGATGAGAGGTGAATGAATGGGAAAACCGTGGCTCAACGTAGAAACTGAGATCGAGATCGGCAAGTGGATAAGAGGTTCAATGGTGGTGGCGGGGCGGTGACGATCTTGCTGGTCCTCACCATAATGGCCTTCGGATGCGGAGAGCCCACGGAGGTCCAGGACGTGCCCGAGCCGGTGGAGCGTTCACGGGTGATCGTGGAGGCCCACCTTCCGAAGATCGACGACGTGATGGTGGAGGCGGCCAGAAAGAAGTCGCTGCGCACGCAACTGAAGCTTGCCATCGAAGAGGAGGC
>SLPW01000314.1 GCA_007131755.1 Myxococcales bacterium
CCTCTCCACATTCCTCGTCGGCCTCACAGGCCGTCTCGGTCTCCACCGTCACGCACTCGCCATCTTCACAGGCCATCGCAAAGCTCGTGATGACCCCGTCCATGCACTGCGCCGGCGGAGGATCGCCACAATCGGTCTCCACCGTGGCCTGACGACATTCTGGCTCGGGCTCCGGCTCCGGCGGCGGAGGTGCCACTCTGGCCGGCGACCAGCCGGCGCCGAAAAACATTCTCCAATCGGGCGCGCCGTATCCGTTGACCAACCCTGTTCCCGCACCGCCGACGAGAAATAATGCGTCGCGTTGAAACTTCCCGCCCAGCAAAAACTCCGCCGGCGACTCCACACTGCTCATCTCGTCGGCCCCGGGCGTCACCCGCCCGAAGACTTCTCCCGTGGCCCGAAACCGCTCGCTCACCGGCACTTCGAGACCGGCTTTCCAATCCAGGGTGTCACGCACATCCAGGTTGGCCACCTGGGTCTGGGAGCGGTACAGATAGCCCAGATTCGCCCCCATCTTGACTCCGCCCACAACGGCATCGAAGACCAGGCGCGGCCCGACACGAAAATCTCCCCCCTGCAATCGCTCGCCATTTCCGGTGGGCAAATACATATCGGTCATCAGCGCCAGAGCCACACCGTCGGAGTGGTCGTCGTCGCGCGTCGAGAACAACTGCCCCTTCGCCATCCACCGCACATCAGCGAGGCCGAATCCCCCCTCCTCAGGGCTTATATTGACATCCGGAAGGTCGGCGGCCCCGGAGCCGCGCTGAAACAGCACCACCGGCAGATCGAGACCCAACTCCAATCGCTCCGTCAGCCCCAGCGAAAACAAAAAATGCCCCGTATGTTGATGGCCCACCACCTTGTCAAGGCGCTCTCCATCGGCGTCGCGAAGCACGAGAGGGCTATTTCCGTAATTCATCACCAGCCATCCCGACCACACCAGATGGCCCGGCACGTCCGCCGAGGCGGCGCTGAAGAAGTTCTCGTGCTGATCGGGCATGGGGTGGAATTGCTGCAGCTCGAACCCCTCGGCCGCCACCAACTGAGGCGCCCAGCACAACAACACCAGAGCCATCGCCACAAAGAGCCTGCCAAATATTTGCTGCCGCTGGTTCATCCGCACTTCCCGTCGTCCTGAGTTCACGTCTCCTGGCGCCGGCGCGTTCTGCGCGCGCCGACCCACAACCGAGACCCGAGCGTGTAAGCATACCATAACCTGCGGGGGCAATAGCAAAATTTTTTTTTTTGCCTCCGGTCCTCGCCCTTGCTCGATGTCCCTGGGCCCCTAGGTTTTTCATCATGACGACAATTTCTGGAGGGGAACTCCCGATGCCGATGTTGGTAGTGGCTTCCGCGCTACGGCGTCTCCTGGCTCGTGAAACCACGAGGCCACGTGATGTCCTGCGCTCAATTTGAACCAATATGGAGGTGAACCATGACTACCGATCGACGGGCACTATATGACGATGAATGGGTCTATGACTTCGCTCGCTACCAGCGACGACGAAATTACCTGTTGGGCTTCACCATCCTCTTTGCCGCCGTCTTGTTGGGATTGTTCGTCCTCGTCTTTTTGACCCAATTGGCGCCCACCGACTGGGTCTTGTGACCCCCGCCGTCGGCCTCCTTGACCGGGGCACTTTTGTGCCTAGATATGGGAGCGGCGCGGCCCATAATCTGCGGAAGATTCGGTCGCGCTTCAAACCATAAGTAGTGGAGTGGTAAGACCTGCGGACGCACCGGTGTGGACTGCCCACTGCCCGAGTGTGTCCACCTAATCCCCCAAAGGAGGACACAATGGATATGCTTCGACGCTGGACCGGCCGAAATAATGGTGGATCGATGGAGCGCTCTCGAGACGACGAGGAGCGCCGCGAGATGATGGAGCTTTCTCGCCCCCTGTTGAATCTTCGCGAGCGCATCGACCGGATGTTCGACGACTTCTTCGACGATTTTCCCATGCCCTCGCGCCGCATGGGCTCCACCATGTGGGCAGAGCGCACCTTTCAGCCCCGCATGGACCTGAGCGAGACGGCCAACGCCTTCAAGATCACCGCCGACGTCCCCGGCATGAGCGAGGACGACATCGACATCACCGTCTCCGACAACAACCTCATCATCAATGGCGAACGCTCCGAGGAGAGCGAAGAGACCGAGCAAAACTTCGTGCGTCGCGAGCGGGCCTACGGCATGTTCCATCGCCAGATCCCGCTTCCCGACAATATCGAACGCGACAAGATCAACGCTAAATTCAAAAATGGCGTCCTCACTGTAGAACTGCCCAAGGACGAGGAGGCCAAGAGCCAGTGGCGTAAGATCGAGGTCAAATCCGGTTGACACTGTGCCGCACTGGCAAGTGGCGGTCATGTCTCGATCTTCAGGCAACGCACGGGACTTCAGGCAACGCACGAGACATGGCCGCCCGTCGATGCTCGACGATCTCGAGGAACGCGGGCAACCTGCCAGGCTTTCTCAACGTTTCTATCGTCGCTACGCAAGGAGGCACTGTACGTGAAGATCTGAGTCACTGAGAGCGAAGGCGCTGTACGCAAAGCGCTAAGTACCGGCACACGGGTTCGCTGAGGGCTGCACGCCGTACACTGTACGCAGTACGCTGAAGAGTTCTGCGGAAGGGACGCTGATCCGCGGCGCAGGATGCGGCGGTTTGTGCTGATTTCGACGTGTCTGGCTCGCTGGAGGGGGCGATGGACTGCTTGACGCGGGCCGACGCC
>SLPW01000315.1 GCA_007131755.1 Myxococcales bacterium
CGGGTCGCAGCCGGCCGGCCTCCAAGAAGGTGATCGGCGTTCCTCCGTCGCCCCCGCCTGCGCGATTCTGAGCCACCCCGCGCTTCATTGGCACCACGCTGGGATCGAAATTGCTCTGATAATCCAGGTGATCGATCTCGTCCGTGGCGTCGTCCAACTCCGTTACGCCCCCCCCGTCACCGAGTCCACCGTGGGGTGTTTCAATCTCTCCCGGTCCAATGGGACCGTCGGCGCTCAAGATCCACTCGTCCTCGCCAGGACTGAGCCACAGCCCGGGCGCCTCTCCTGGCGCGCCCTCCGGCCGCTGGATCTGAGGCGCCATCTCCTGATCACCGGAAACGCTTCGCGCCGTCCCCTCCCGTCCCGCATCCTCGCCAGGCCGTGGCGCCGAATGCCACTCGTCGACATCGAAATAGCGGTGCAGAATTCGCCCCCCCTCCTCCGACTGCTGCGCCCACCCCGTACTGCCCCACACCGCGCCTGCGATCACCAATGCGATTCCACCCCACTTTCTCAGACGCACATCTCTTACCAACACCCGCACTCCCTCGCCATTCGGCGTCTCACTCTACAGATCCGGCAACGCCCCCCCTGCCGTCATCAGCAACGTCCTCAGATCCTCGTCGTCAAATCGCACTCCCGCCCCCATGAAATAATCGCGTCGCTCCTGGTTGAAAATATCGTCGATCCCCCCGAACAAATAGGCAAATTGAAAGAACCGGTAGGTACCGAAGGAGCGAACCCTCGGGTTTTCGGCGGCTCCGAAGTCGAAGACGTCCGTATTGAGTTGCAGTTGCTGATCGGGAAAGAGCTGGGCTTCCGCTCCCAGGCCCCCCGAACTCTCCATGATCCCGAACCGCCCTCCGAGCCGCATGGAATCCGTGATCTGACGTGACCGCCCCATCAACAGGCTGAACTTGAATTCATCTGTCGTCGTCGTGCGTGTCTCCTGATACACCGGATCGTCCGCTCCGGCGTCGGTGGTCTCCACGCGCTGGGTCTGCACCGTCGTCGAGCCCCGAAAGTCATCGATGAACTCCACCATATAATATTTGTCATCCGACGGAATCAGGCTCAGACCGAAGGTCGTCTTCATCTGCTGATGAGACATATGATACTCGCTTCGCAGCTCCACCACCGTCCTCAGCGACATCACGCTTCCCAACAATTCCGAGCTGTCGGCCAAGATCTGCTCCGTGCTGTGGGCGATGTTGGGATTATTCACCAACTGCCCCACCGTGCCCTCCCCCTCGTTGACCTTCTCGGTGATGTCCTGAACGTTGTGCAAACTGTAGTTGAGTGAGTCCAGCGTGCGCTGCAGCCGAGACAGCGTCGCCTGCATCGTCCCCAGCCCGGCCTGCACGTCCGTCGTAGACTGACCGATGATAAACCTGACCTCCTGCACGATGGCCTCCGTATCGCGCAGGATCGTATCCAGCGAATCCGCCCCCCGCTCGGTGAGCATGCTGATATCCTGGCCGATCTTGGTGGCATCCGCCACCAGCCGCTCCACGTCGGTCACCAACCGCTCGATCTGCGCGCTATTGGTATCCACGAATTTGTTCAGCGTACTGACCATCACCTGCATATCCAGAAGCATCTGGCCCAGGATCTCCTGAGCATCCTCTCCTCCGAACACGGTGGCCATCGTCTCCGTCACCTGCTGAATATCGGAGGTGATCTCCTGGAATTGGTCGAACATCTCCTCCGGCTGCACGGCCTCCGTCACGTTGTGTATTGTATCTCCATCCTCGAGCACCCTTCCCTGCTGTCCCGGCGTCACCCGGATATAGAAGTCCCCGATCAGAGTGGCCTGTCTCTTCGCCACCACTGCTCCGTTGATGTACCAGCCGTCCTGTTCCACCCCTTCGTACAGCGTCAGATCCCCCTGAATCGACAATTCCACCCGCGCCTTCTCCCCTACCAATTCGATGGACTCCACCGTTCCCACCGGGATGCCCGCCATATGCACCCGAGAGCGCACCGCCAGCCCCGTCACATCATCGAGGTAGGCGTAGTAGGTCTTTTCGTCGTCGGCGCTGATTCGGTAGTCCCCGCTCAACACCACCATCATCGAAAGCCCCGCCACCACTCCGGCGATCACCAGAACCCCCACCTTCAGCGGTGTAAAGAACGCGTTCCAATTCATGGTCTCGATCCGCCTTTTGCCTCACCAGTACCGAACCATCACAGCGACCACATCATGGTGGTCATCCAGTAGTCTGACAGCAAGATCAATATGCTGCTCATGACCACCGACGACGTCGTCGCCTCACCGACTCCCTTCGCGCCCCCGGAGGCATAGAATCCCTTATAACAGCCAACAATGCCAATTATCAGTCCGAATACTCCAGCCTTGATCGTACTGTAAAGGAAGTCCTGCACGGTCACAAACCGGGTGATATGATAGATAAAAATCCCCGGATCGGTCTGCATATACTCCACGGACAGCCCGTAGGCGGCGGTGATGCCTACGAAGTTGAACAGCATATTGAGCACCGGCACCATCACGATCGTGGCCACCACCCGGGGCATCACCAGATACTGAATGGGATTGACCGCCATCACCGCCATGGCGTCGATCTGCTCCGTAACCCGCATCGTCCCCAACTCGGTGGTCATGGAGCTTCCCGTGCGACCGGCCACCATCAAGCCCGTAAATACGGGCCCCAATTCTCGCAACAGGCTCACCGCCACCGTCGCCCCCACCAGGGTCTCTGCATTGAACAGCCGAAATGCGTGGTCCGACTGGTATGCCAGCACCAGCCCTGCAAACACCCCGGTCAGCAATACGATCGGCAGACTGCCCACCCCCACCGACTCCAACTGTTGAAAGATGATGCGTAGCCGATAGGGCGGACGAAAGGCCCAGATGACGGTCTGCACCAACATCTTTACCAATCGGCCCAGCTCCTCGATCAGGCCGATCACATATTCTCCCACCGCCTCGATGCCGCGTTTTATCTTCGCTCCCATCGACCCTCATCAGCCGCGGTGTGATCCGTCTTCCCCTTGATGAACTATCACAAATCGGAGCGGCAGACCAAAAAAGCACCCAACATCGACTCCTCGCTACCACCTTTGAGCATTATTTAGTTCCCGTCCGGAAAGTCCGATTTCAGCCGGCATCTGCGACATTCATGGGGTTTCCGGACGGAAACTCCTTAACGCCTGCGCATCAACACCGTGAGCTTGAAGGCGTCTACCTCTTCGTAATCTGTGCCTTCCATCGTCGTCATCACCGCAGATATCCGCTCTTTGGCGCATTGGCGCATCATCGGCTTCTGGAGGGTGTCCATCAAAAACGATAACCTTTCGCCTCCCTCCACTTCGATGGGCACACTGAGCACCAGCGCTCCTTGCAGTGCCGCGTTGTGGGACAAGGCTCCCACATAACAGGGATAGAGGGCGCGCTCGATTCGCGCCACCAGCTCCTCCTGGAGAGGCTGCAGGGGCGACGGCGGACCCGATTCCCCGAAGTCATCGGACCAACTCTTGCCCCGGGGCCTCCACTGAAAGTGGCTGATCTTGACCTCCGGCACGGCGCTGGTCACGGAATCAACCAATTCCATGCTCCGATGCAACGCCGCCCGGTGCCCCTGCGGGGTCTGGTACGTCCCAAGGACCCTCGGATCGCCGTCGGAGCTCTGCTCCACATCCACCAACTGCGCATATAATAGGTCCACCACCATCGCTCGGTGATCTGCCTTGTCACCATCGGGACAGAAATCCACGTCGTAATCCTGGCGAGCGACCAATTGATATCCGATGCGCACTTCCACGGTGCCCATTTGTAACTGGGCCATCACGTCGTGGGCTTTCTCCTCGTCGAATTCAAAGCCCAGGATGCACTCGTTGCGAAACCGGATCGCCGGGCCTTCCGGATGGGGCCGATAGGTCCGAAACCCACTGATGGTCAACAGCCCGGTGACCCGATCGTATCCCATCAATCCGTCGTCCAGCGCCGGTAGCGGCGTCTCGTACACCTGGTGCACCAACACCCGGCGCCGGTCGTGATAGCTCCTCTGTTCCTTCCCATCGTCGCCTTCGGCCTCGGGAGGACCGAAATTACACAGATCCACCAGCTCCTCGCGCTCCTCAACGGGAGTCACCGCCCCGGCGCTGCCCGTCGCACACCAGGTCATTCCCAGCAGCATCAGAAACGCGCCACATCGGCTCCACTCCCCCCGAGCCCTTCGCCCTACACCGATCACATCAGCCCCTCGATGATCTGATTGACCACGGGTTTGCCCCAATCATAATCGCCCACGAAACGCGCCACGATTCGTCCATTTCGATCGATGATATACGTCTCCGGCAAGAACTCCGTCCCGAAGCGATGGGCCGTCTCATCTCCTTCGTCGAGCAGCACCGTCATCGCGCTTCGCTGACCCGGCAGAAATGATTCCATAAATCGGTCGATCTCCTCCCATCCCTCGTCCAGACTCACCGCCACCATCACCATGTCGCGGTCCTGGTAATTTCGCACCAGCCTCTCCATGCTCGGCATCTCCTCGCGGCAGGGAGCACAAAAACTTGCCCAGAAATTCAAGAAGACCACCTGCCCGCGATAGTCCGACAGCCTGTGGACATTTCCCTGCCGGTCGCGAAGTTCGAACTCCGGCGCCGGCCGATCTACCCACTGGCCGTCCAGGTCTTCGATCGCCGCCAGGAGATCGCCGTCGTCGAAGAACCTCCAGGGCGTCACCACCACCGCGGCCATTGCTACCAACAGCACTCCCAGAAATAAAATTTTCGCCTTTCTCGACCTCATTTCACTCTCGGATCCTCTACGTTCATCGGCTCTCGCTCCACTCTACACAACCCATTCACCCATTCACCCATTCACCCATCACCCATTCACCCATCACCCATCACCCATTCACCTCCTTTCACCACTCATTTCGCAGGCTGCGCAAACAGCGAAAGACTGCTTCCTCTTCGCTCTGCGAACGCTGGCGTTCTTCTTCCAGCCTCTCTCCATGCTCGCTGGCGAGCACCTCGCGTAGCGCCTCGTCGTCGTAGCGCATAAACGCATTGTAGGCCCGCTCACGACCCAGCGTGGTCTTCATCAACCGTCCCGCTTGGCGAGCCCTCTTCGCTTCCTCTAACACGCTCTGGGCTTCCGGATGTTCCGGCTCCAGACTCAATAAAAACTCCGCATTGCGAATCGCGTAGTCGTGACCCGGGTAGAATACGGTATCGGGGGGTAGATCCCGCAGCACGTCGCGAAAGGTCCGAAACAGCACTCCTGCGTCGCCACCAAATCGGCAATTGCCCGCCCCTCCAACGAAAATCGTGTCTCCGCTAAACAGGTGATGTCCGTGGACAAGGCTGATATGACCCGGTGTATGTCCCGGGGTCTCCAGTACCTTCAACTCCAGCTCTCCCACCTTCACCACATCGCCTTGCGACAACACCTCATCGACCCCTCGCCCTCCACCAGGGACAAATTGTGCATTGATGGCCTCGGCGTCCCCTTCCCCTGCCACCACGACTGCCTCCGGAAACGCCTGGAGCACCGTCGGGTTTCCCCCCACGTGGTCGGGGTGAAAATGAGTATTGATGACGTACACCAACTCCAGATTCTGACGACGCACTCTATTTACGGCCTGCTCACCATCGATCGGATCGATCAACGCCGCCCGGCCCTCGTCATCGGCGATGAGACAAAAATAATTGTCTCCCACGTTGCTCTTCAATATCTCCAGATTCATCGATATCTCCCGTCCATCAATTGCATTATGGTGTCTACTGCCCTCGTGATCGGATCTCTTCGGTGCGCCCAATTCAACCGACGCTTCGTGGCGGCCACCAGGCGTCTTCGCTCCCGCTCGCACAGTCCCGCCGTCTCGACGATAATTCGCCGCACCACTTTGCGACCACACCAGTGCGCCAACCATCGCGGCCATCCATCGAGGAATATGGGATACCGCTCCAGCCCTCCGATGACAATCTCCTCTACGGGAAGGTTCTCTTTGGCGATGATTCCCACCACCTCGTCGATCTCTTCCGGTGTCACCGGCCTGGTCCACCAAAGACCGCCCGCTGTCGCTCGTCTATCCACCGGTCGAGGGCCGAAAATAATACACACTCCCTGTCCCTGGTCACCGTCAAAACTCACCGCCGTACCATCCCTTGCCCTCAGCTCCTCACCACAGCGCTGTCCCCCCCCTCCCATATTCATCCTCGTAGCATCCCTCACCCTCGCCTCCGTCTGACTCTCGAATCGCTCTATGCGCTCTCACAGCGCGCACCGACTACCTTTCGTCGAAGCCTGATCTCGATCTTCGGCGCCATTCCCATCGCCGCCGGCCATCGCCCCATCCCTGGATCTATTATCGACGTTTTCTACGAAAATCGTTCGTATCGCCTTATCCCGATCGGCTCTCCGAGCCTCGTCCGAAGAGTTGCATTGCCAATTTACCGCATGTTACTCTCTCTGTCCGAGAGTCATTCTACACCTTTGACGGTTCTCGATGGACCGGGTCCCTCAACCAACCTGAGCCTCCGTCGACCACAGCACAGAGCAAATCTCCATGGATCGCCCGGTATCTACTGTGATTTTCGTCAGTGCAGCCCTGGCACTGACGCTCTTGTTCTATACCGGATGCACTCTGGACTTCGACGAGTTCGAATCCCCGGGCCCCGACGCCACCACTGGCGAAGATGCGGGCTTCGACGCCGACGATGTCCTTCCTCCCGATGCCGACCACAACGACACTCCCACGCCGGACCCCGGTGAGATCGGTTCGGCCTGCGACGAGGACTCCGACTGCAACGACGACACCTGTCGCGCCGGGGTCTGCCTGGCACCCTGCTCCTCCGACGAGGACTGTCCGGAACAGACGGCCTGCTATCAACTGGGGACGGAACACCTCTGTGCACCGCGCTGCCTTTCTACCAAGCGCTGCGATCACATTCAGGTCCACGACGACCTCAAATGCGTCTATGTCGTCGAAACCCGGCCCCTCGGCTCCTCCCCGCACTCTCTTCGCAGGGCCTGTCTCCCCGACTCCGCCGATGACGGTGTCTTCGACGGCGTCGACAACTGCCCGGACACCCAGAATGCACCTCAAGTCGACAGCACCGGTGACGGCGTCGGCGACGCCTGCTCTCCCACACCCTACTGCCACGTCGACTCCTCCAGCGGTCTCCTCACCTACGACACTGTCGACTATCCCGTCGCCGATTTCGTCATTCCTCCCGTCGTTGACGGCCGCTGGCTGCCCATCGTCGGCATCGGCGGATCCGTCGTCGAGGACGAAAATTCAGGCTATCGCAGCCACACCCTGCTCCTCGACCGCCAGACCGGCGAGTGGCACGACAAAGGCCTCCTCGAATTCTCCGGCGCTCACCGCAACATCACCGCCACAAATACCGGCGGCTTTCTGATCAGCCCCGGCATTCGCGGTGACGAACCCGAAGGCGCCTGGGCTCAGATCTCACCACATGGCGAGATAAGCTACGGCCCTCCCTTCCAATCTTATCATAGCGCCTCCACCATTCCCTCCGGCGCCGCTCCGATGCAGTTTCCCAACGGGGAGACCCTTCACCTCAGGGTGCGTGAATCGGTGACGTCCTTTTCCCATTTTCTCTATTTCGACGTCATGGCTTTTGGCGACGATTATCGCTTCACGCAGTTCTTGAATGTCGATATCTTTTCTAGCTCACTCGAAAACGATCCCCTGACTTATTCCGATTTCCGCGACCCTCCCCAGACCCTTCGCCACCCCGATGGCACCGTCGGCGTCGCCCTCTGGCATCCCGAGGAGTCGTCGATCTATCTCGTCGACATCACTGCTCCTCGGGGCGCTCCCTACCGCAGCGAAGCGTTGCACATTCTGGAGCTCTCCGAGGAAACCGGCGAGGACGATGGCGACCCCGACGATGGCGACCCCGACAATGGCGACCCCGACGATGGCGACCCCGACAACGGCGACCCCGACAACGGCGACCCCGATGTAGAGGACCTCTCCGACTTCGATCCCCTCCTCCTGCCCGCCCCCGGTGGTCAGATCTATGTCTTCGACCGCAATAGCGGCCGAGCCGGACGCTTCGTGGCCCAACGCCACGAAGACGCCGACAGCTCCCAATCCGCCCTCTTCCAGAGAACCTGGAGCGACTTCGAACGCCTGCCGGAATACGACCTCGGCGTCTTCGACGACTTCGACGACTTCTCCGTATATCTTCTCCCCGATGCTACGGGTCTGGGGATCGTCGGGCGCCCCGCTGGCGACGAATCCGGCACCCTTCGGGTCCGCGAGCTCTACTTCCACTGCCTCCCCCTTACGGACAACCTCGACACCTCCGGCGACGGCGTCGGCGATTTGATCGATAATTGTCCCTTTGAGGAAAACCCGGATCAGGCCGATCTCGACGACGACGCCTGGGGAGACGCCTGTGATCCCGACATCGACGGCGACGGCATCCCCAACGCCCTCGACCACCTGGTGATCGACGATGATAACGGCGAGCCCGACAACGGCGACAACGGCGAGCCCGACAACGGCGACAACGGCGAGCCCGACAACGGCGACAACGGCGACAACGGCGACGAGAATATCATCGACCTGTCCCGTGACAGCAATAACAACGGCATCCCCAATCTCGACGACGACGACACCGACGGCGACGGCATCCCCGATCAATACGATCCCTTCCCCCTTGATTCCTCCAACGACGGAACCCCCAACCTGTGGACCAACGACGCCAGTGGAAACTCCTACACGGACGACACGTTACGCCAGCATGAGCTCGACCCGTATTACTTCTTCAGCCTCCCAGCCTATCCGTATTTTCTGTACCTCACGGACGACGGAGACGGCGGGCGCACCCTCTACCGCACATCCCTCGCAGACCGCAGTGATGCGACGAGCTTCGATCTTCCCGACGACGTGGCCCCCCATCAAATTTCCTTCGGCCCTTCCGATGATTCCATCGTCTATCTGACGGATGTACCGGGGCAGACCAACCGCTTTCAGGCTTATGATCTCGAGCAGCAGGAACTGATCTTCGAGGTGGAACTCAACCCCGACCAGAATCCCCTGCCTGCCATTCGATCCGTGACCATGGTCGACGCCGACACGGCGATCATCGTCCACGAAAAACCGGGACGCGACGAGTGGTTTGTCTCCACCATCCAGCCCGGCGAGGTGGGCTATGTGCGTCACGGGCTCGACGCGATCAACGAGCTCTTCGACTACTTCTGGTATGCTCACCAACACCGCGGCGAGAATGGCAACGTCACTTTCCTCCTCGCCGCCGAGAGTGACTGCCGTGAATGCGCTCTGCCCTATGTCTACCACCACGACAGCGATGCACTCTACCTCGTCGACGGGGGCCTGCTCGGCATCGAGTTGGTCTCCGCACAGGGCGATCTCGTCGCCTACACCAGCGGCGAAGGCGACGATCGCACCATTCACTATCTGAGGATGGACGCCACCCAATCCTTCGCCTCCGCCGACATCTCCTCCGCGGTGGGCGATGTCTCCTCGGTGGCCTTTTCGCAACCTCGCGACACCGACGGCCAGGCCATCGACTCTGCCACCCCCTTCACCCTGGTGACCACCAGTCATTATGGTCAGCCCCTATCGGTCTGGCTACAGGTGCCTGGCATTAACGATCCCCATCGACGATGGCGCCAGTTGCTCGCACTCGACGCGCCCATCGCCGAAGTGATTTGGTTTCCCTGATCTGGATTCCTATTCCCGATATTTTCTCCCAGCTTCACTTCGCGCTATCCGTAGTCTGGAGCCCGGTGTTGTGTTATGATAAACGGGCCATAAATCGCGAACAGTTCGTTCCTATGTCCCAGGCAGATCACCGCTTTCGAGCGCATCAGCCCCGTTGACGGTTGACACATGGCTCCCGATCTCCCCAGAGAATTTGGCAATTATACCCTCCACGAGCTCATCGCGCGTGGAGGTATGGCCGAGATCTATCGCGCCACCATGCCGGGGATCGGTGGGTTCGAGAAGACCGTGGCCATCAAGAAGATACTTCCCCATCTGGCCGCAGACGACGACTTCATCTCCATGCTCATCGATGAAGCCCGCATCATCGTGAGCATTGACCACTACAATATCGCCCAGGTCTATGACCTGGGCCGCATCGGCGACAGCTATTATATCGCCATGGAGTACATCCATGGCCCCGACCTCGCCCAGGTCATCAAGACCATGGCCAAGCAGGGTCGTACCGTCCCCATCCCCCACGCCATCTATATCGGGTCCTGTATCTGCGCCGGCCTCCACGTCGCCCACTCCAAGACCGACGAAGACGGCCAGCCTCTCAACATCGTCCACCGCGATGTCAGCCCTCACAACGTGTTGCTCAGCTACGCCGGCGACGTCAAGATCATCGACTTCGGTGTCGCCAAGGCCTCGGTCAAACAGAACAAGACCCAGGCCGGCGTGATCAAGGGAAAGCTGTTGTATATGGCTCCCGAACAAGCCAAAGCCGAAGATATCGATGGCCGAGCCGATCTCTTCGCCGCCGGACTCATCATCTACAAGATGCTGACCAACAAGCTTCCCTTTGCCGGCGACAACGAATTTGAGATCTACAACAATATCCTCACCAAGCAGATCACCCCTCCGCGTATCATCAACCCCGAGGTGCCTCAGCAACTCGACGATATTGTGATGAAGCTGTTGCGCCGCGATCGGGACCAACGCTATCAGGAGGGCTACGCCGCAAAGCAGGATCTCGATCGTGTCCTCCATCAGGTGGCACCGGGCTATACGGTCAACCGGCTCAGTCGCTTTATCGACGAGAACCTGGTCCCCCAACAACGGGGGGGAGCTGCTGGATCCAG